>CAYNXA010000042.1:0-10845 GCA_964401015.1 uncultured Oscillospiraceae bacterium | reverse complement strand
GAAGAACCCGACGCGCTTGATTTTACCCAATGCGCCATGATCGCCGCTTACTTTTCGAGCGGCAGAAAAATTCCGAACGTGGCGGTGGATTATACCAAAATTCGCAACATCCGTAAGCCGTCGGGCGCAAAACCCGGATTTGTCGTTTACGAAACCAACTATTCTGCCTACGTTACCGCCGACGAAGAAACGGTTTTACGACTGCAAACAAAGGCGTAATCGGCTCTTTTTCGCTGTTTTTTTCGATTTAACATAGTTTTTACCGAAAACGACAGCGCATTTTACAAAAAACGATTATAATGACGGTTGTGTAAAAAAGGAGGTGTGCCGCATGATCTCTTACGAAGAAATCAAGAAAAACAAAGCGATCCGCACATACATTTCCGAAGCCGACAACGCGCTTCGTGCGCTCGGATTCACCGAGCACAGCTTTGCTCATGTCACCAAAGTATCCGAAAAAGCGGCGGAAATCTTACGGGCACTGCATTATGACGAACATACCGTCGAAATTACACGAATTGCCGGTTATCTGCACGATATCGGCAATCTCGTCAACCGTGTCGACCATTCGCAAAGTGGTGCGGTCATGGCGTTTCGTATTCTCGACAATCTCGGCATGGACGCATCGGACATTGCCGTTATCGTTTCGGCAATCGGAAATCACGACGAGGGAACCGGTGTGCCGGTCAATGCGCCCGCTGCGGCTTTGATCCTTGCCGACAAGAGCGACGTGCGGCGCAGTCGTGTGCGCAATGCCGACTTGACGCGTTTTGACATTCACGACCGCGTGAATTATTCGGTAACCGAATCGTCTCTCGAACTGTGCGAGAGTGAAAAGGCGATTTTGCTTTCGATTACCATCGATACCGCCATCAGCTCGGTTATGGAGTATTTCGAGATTTTTCTCGGTCGTATGAGTATGTGCCGAAAAGCGGCGGAAAAATTGGGGCTTGCTTTTCGCTTGCGCATTAACGGTCAACGGCTGATCTGATCTTCGAAAACAGCCGATCGGAACATGGGATGACCGCAACAAACAAAACGGAAAGGAAAACGGAAAACAGCATGATCTATCTTTTGGAAGACGACGACGACATTCGCGAACTGGTGGTCTATTCGCTCTGCAAAACCGGCACACCCGCCGAAGGATTTGCCTGTCCGTCGGCTTTTTTCGCCGCCTTGTGGGCGGGAGAACTGCCCGAACTCGTCTTGTTGGATATCATGCTGCCCGAAGAAAGCGGCATGAGCATTTTGAAAAAGCTTCGCGCCGACCCGAAAACGGCGGCGCTTCCGATTATTATGCTCACCGCCAAAGGCACCGAATTCGACAAGGTAAAAGCGCTCGACGCGGGCGCCGACGATTATGTGACCAAGCCGTTCGGCGTTATGGAGCTGGTCGCACGGGTAAAAGCCGTTTTGCGGCGAAGCGGCGGGACACCGACACACGACGTCGAAGCGGGCGAATATACCTGCGGTGAGATCTGCGTTTCGGTGACGGCGCATACCGTAACGGTCGCGGGCAGGGAAGTGGCGCTCACGCACAAAGAATTCGATCTGTTGTGCTATCTTTTGGAAAACCGCGGGCGGGTCGCCGATCGCGACACCTTGCTCAATGCCGTGTGGGGCTATAATTTCGATGGCGAAAACCGCACGGTCGACGTACATATCCGAACCTTGCGACAAAAACTCGGTGTCGGCGGCGACTCGATCGAAACGGTGCGCGGCGTCGGCTATCGAATCCGTGAAAGCTGAATCGATTTTCGGCGAAGTTTCGTCTTTTTGTTTCATTTAATTTTATGAACCGTCTTGAAGTTTCGAAAACCCGAAAGGAGCGCGCGATATGGTTAACCGAATTTTCGGCGCGATTTTGTCCTGTGCCTTGACAGGGCTTCTTCTGGTATCGGTTCTGCTGTTTTTCTTGCTTCGTCGCGCGGGAATCAACGATCTCACCCTTTTTCGCAACTTTTTGGCGGCATTGCTTCCGATCGTAACCTTGCTTACCTTTGCGGCACGCAAAATCGCTAAAGCCATCGTAAAACCGATTCTCGACCCCGACCCCGAACATCCCGAAAAGTTGACGGTTTATGAAGAAATGCGTCCGATCGCGGCATTGCTCGTCGAACAAAAGCATAGACTTGCGGGGCAGGTGCGCGAATTGACCATGCGGCAAAACGAATTTGCCGCCATAACCGACAATATGAGCGAGGGAATGTTGGTCATCGGGAAAAATGCCGAGATCCTGTCGCATAACCGAAGTGCCGAAGAATTGCTCGGTTTTTCCGATGAAATGCCGAAAAGCATTACCGCACACGATTTCAGCCAGCCGTTTCGTGCCGCAATCGCCGACGCATTGGCGGGAAAAAAGACGACCGTCGTTCTTCGTTCGGACAAGAAAAAGCATTACAGTGCGCTTATCAACCCCGTTTTTCATCGGGACAGCGTGGAGGGTGCCGTGATCGTCATTCTCGACGAAACCGAAAAAGAACGGCGTGAAAGTTTGCGGCGCGAATTTACGTCCAATGTATCGCACGAATTGAAAACGCCGCTCACGTCCATTTCGGGTTTTGCCGAAATCATCATGAACGGACTGTGTGAGGGGGACGAAAAGCGATTTGCCGCCAATATTTATCGCGAAGCCAAACGACTGATCGTTTTGGTCGGGGATATTATCAAATTGAATCGATTGGACGGCGGCGAATTCGCCTACGACGAACAAAACCCCGATTTGAACGAAATTGCCCGTTCGACGGTGGAACGGCTCGAAAATGTAGCGACTGCGGCGGAAATTTCGTTGTCGGTGAGCGGAAAAAGCGTTTCGGTGCGCGGCAATTCGCAAATTCTCGAAGAAATGATCTATAACCTTGTCGACAACGGAATCAAATATAATACGCCCGGCGGCAAGGTGGAATTGTATACCTTTGCCGACCCCGACGGAAAAACCGTCGGAATTACTTGTCGCGATGATGGGATCGGGATTCCCGAAGACCAAAAGCCCCGCGTGTTCGAACGCTTTTTCCGTGTGGACAAAAGCCGTTCCAAAGCCATCGGCGGCACGGGACTCGGTCTTTCGATCGTCAAACACGGCGCCCTTTCGCATCATGCCGAGATTACGTTGGAAAGCCGCGAGGGGGAGGGGACGGCTGTGACGATTCGGTTTCCGACGGCGTGATTTTTTACGAACGGGCGGATAGTATCCGCCCCTCTTTCCTTAGGCCCCCTTGCCTAAAGGGGGCTGTCAGCGTAGCTGACCGGGGGATTCTCAAATTCGCACCGACATAAATTCCGGAATCCCTCCACCGCACCACCAATGTTACAGTTATGTTACAAACCGCCCGAACCCCTTGCAATTTTTGCGAGGGTGTTGTATTATAATACCGTAAGCAAGGCTCGGTCGAAAAATCGCGCTTATGCTTTCAAAAAAAATTTTACAGGAGGAACTCCAAATGAGAAAGACTTCCAAGCTTCTCTCGCTGGTACTCGCGGTACTCATGATGCTCAGCATCGTATCGGTTTCCGCAAGTGCTCAGTACACAGACGTTTCGGTTGACGACACGGCTCTCAACGACGCGGTAAATCTTCTTACCACTCTCGGCGTAGCCTACGGTACCACCGAAACCACTTTTGCCCCCGATGAGAACGTTACTCGTCAGCAGATGGCTGCTTTCGTTTACCGTCTCATGAAAGCGGGCAAGCAGGTAACCGGCGGCAACAACACTTCCGGCTTTACCGACCTCGATGACTCCACCTACTACTACATGGTATCGTGGACTGCCGACAACGGCATCATCAAGGGTACTTCCGCTACCACCTTCAATCCTAAGGGCGGTATCACCCTCCAGGACGCTTACGTAATGCTCGTTCGCGCTCTCGGCTATGAAAAGGACACCACTCTTCCCTATCCGATCGGCTTCATCGACGTTGCCGAAGATATCGGACTTGACGAAGATCTTCCTTCGACTCTCCAGTACACCGACACTCTTACCAGAGGTCAGGTTGCTATCCTTCTTGCCAACGCTTTCTACGCTGACATGAACGAAGTAACCACGAAGTACAAGTGGGTTGAAAACAAGTACATGGAAGGCACCACCGAAAAGTCTACTTTCGCGTACGTTCCGGTTGAAACCACCGAAACCGTTGCTTCCAAAGTGTTCGGTGTAGTTGAAGAAACCGTTCAAGTAGTTGCTACTACGCACTACGGCTTCGAAACCGACGCACTCTACACCGAAAGACAGGACGTAGACCAAATCGTTGGTTATCGTTATGACGAAGACGACAAGATGATCGGTACCGCGCCTTTCACCATCAAGATGAAAGACCTCGGTCTCTCCGGCACTTCCGATGACTACTTCATGGCTGAACTTACCGTGTTTGTAAAGAAGGACGACTCCAACGCCGTTGATGACAAATTCCTCGCAGCTAAGTCGAACCTCATCAAGAAGACGGTTGCTGCTTCGGACGTAGTTCTCGAAAGATCTTCGAAGACCGACAAGGAATACTATGTTGGCGGCGTTAAAGACAAGACTGCCGACAAGGTTATGACCGGTTACATCACGTTCGGTACGACCAAGGCTTACATCGACAACGCTCCTTACTCCTACACGACCGTGGATAAGAAGAACTACGTTCAGTTCATCGCTATGAACGAAGTTTCGTACAACGATGGCGACGCTACGTTTAAGTATGTTGCTACTTCCGACAGCTTTGTAGGTGACTACGTAAAAGAAAACAATGCTTCCGGTTTGGAAAGCTACGAAAAACTTACCAATAGCTTCAAGACTGCATTCCCTCGCGTTTATTACAACGGTCTTTATGAAGCTGACGTGTACGACGTAGACGGCGACGGCTACGCTGAGTACGTAATGGTTAAGAACTTTGACATCGGTGAAGTTGTTGTTAAGAAGAACAAGGAATACAATGGTATTGCTGTTTCTAACACCACCAGCGGCATCAAGGGCTTCTACACCGAAAAGGCTGTTATCACCGGTACCTATGCAAACGGCGACGTTGTTCTCGGCTTCTTCCCGAAGAACGGCTCCAACGCTCTTAAGTACGCAGAAATCAAAGAAGTAATCAACCCTGTTACTGCTATCGTTACTTCGAAGACCAATGGCGACAAGTCGCAGACCGTAACTCTCTCAACCGGTGAAGTCATCGAATTCTATGATGCTGGCAAGAAGTTTGCTTCCACCTACGATTTCGACACTCTCGCAATCGGTAAGTCCTACGTAGTATACGTTAAGGACGGCGTGCTCCTTTACAAGGACGGCATTTCCGCAGCCGGCTTTGACGCTGACGCTAACTATGCAATCATCATTCCTCACGTAGAAGCTAAGGACACCACCCCTGCTGAATATCTCTACGCTGTTGAAGGTGTTGTTAACGGCGAATTCAAGAGCTACTACTATGTAGACGCTATCATGGGCGGCGCTGTTAAGGCTGTTAAGCTTGCTGACTATGCATATGCTAAGTTTGAAATCGATGATACTACCGGTCTCGCACAGGCTGCAAGCGATGTAGAATCCGTGAAGATCACGAAGAAGGTTAATGCTGAAACCGTTATCAACGAAATCGCAGGCAAGTTCGTTACCTACACGGTAAACAGCGACTCTGCTTACACCTTTACTCAGCTCGACATCGGTACGGATACTACCGTATTTGCCGGTGACGAAGAAAAATCTGTATACTACACCAGTGATTCCATCAATGTAGAAAACTATACGGGCAACATCTACGAACTCGCTACCGCTTTCGGCACGATGAAGAGATTCAATGTCAAGGATTACTCCAAGGTAATCATCAAGACCGTTGATGACGGCGAAGATGTATACACCGAGTACACCGCAAGCACTCTTCCTAAGTTCGATACGACCGAATTCAAGAATGTTCAAGCAATCTTTGTAAACCAGAAAGGTTCGACTATCGAAAACCTCGGTATTCTCTATGCTGAAATCGCTGATTTCAACTCCAATACCACTAAGGATTACAGAATCGTAACGGCTAAGTCGACTACATGGGAAGATGGTAAGAACGTTCACTATGTAACCGTTTTGGATCCCAAGACCGGTACCACTTCGGTTGTTGAAACTGCTGACGATTCTCTCAAGGTATACAACATTGTTGCAATGAAGGAAGACGGCAAGGCTGAAAAGGCTACTCTTAGCCCCAGCTACGTCAAGGAAAGAATCTTCAAGGCTGTTTTGAAGACTAACTATGACGCCGGTAACAAGTTCCTTACCCTTGACGGCGATTCCAACACCTATCTCGTAGATGACAACACTACGGTTCTCTACTTCACTTCGAACAATACGTACGAAATGTCGGATGCCGATATCCTCTACGTAGGTGATGACGCTGTTATCGACAACAGCCCTGCTACTCTCAACCTGTTCGTTGTAGCAACTGACAGCGAAGAAAGCACGAGCTCCATTAAGATTGCTAAGACTATCATCGTTATCGATCCTACTCTTACCAGCAGCGAGCTTAAGTAATTTTGGTTTACGCACCTCGTGTGTGTAAATAGATTCCCAATGGGCTCCCGACCGCAAGGTCGGGAGTTTCCTTTTTCAAGCCTCCCTTGCCTAAAGGAAAAGCAACACGTTGCTTCGCGGGAGCCCCCTTTAGGCAAGGGGGCCTTAAAGAGTAGGAGCTCGTGAGCCTAATTTGTACACCCTCGCCAAAAACGCACCTCGAAAACTGTAAAAAATCGCCAAAATATTCCGCCGAGCCGCCGAACCTCTTGATTTTCGGCGCAAATTGGTGTATAATACATCATACAAACATCGGCGGGCGTTGCCCCGCAACTTTTTTGGGAGGACAATCTATGAAAACAAAGGTACTGTTGGCGGCGCTTTTGGTAGCCGCTGTGCCGACCGTTTCGCTGTTCGCTTCGTGTAACAAAGAATCGACAGATGACGAAAAGGGCGGTTCGACCGTCAATAACGGCGAACTTTTCTCGAACCCCGATGACCCGCTTTCGGGTGCTCACAGCCCGAATGTGCCCGAGGACGTTCGTTTTGACGGCGAAACCTTCAGCGTGCTGATCGGCTCGACCGGTGAAGTTATGTACGCCGAAGAAGAAACGTCGGATCTCGTAAACGATGCCGTTTACAACAACAATCTTGCTGTTGAAGAACGCTTCGGCATCACCATGAACATCGTAAGGGGCGGCTATGACGCCACAGGTGGCGGTCAGCAGGAAGCAACCGCACAATTCCGTTCGCTCATCGAAGCAAACGACCAAACCTATCATGCATTTATGCACGTTCAGCACACCGGTATGCCCCAGATGATTTTGGAGCGCTACTTCGTTGACTGGAACACGATTCCTTATGTAAACCTCGACGAAGAATGGTGGTATCAGAACATCAAGAACGATCTTTGCTTCGGCGATAAGATCTATATTATGACCGGTGACTATTCGCGCTATATTGACCGTATCGACTGTCTTGTATTCAACAAGGACATCTTCGATGAACTCGGTCTCGAATACCCCTATCAAGCCGTAAAAGACGGCACTTGGACTTGGGATGTGTTTGCCGATCTGGTTGCCCGGGGTGCCAAGGACTTGAACGGTGACGGTCAAATGTCGACCGACGATGACCGCTACGGTCTTTCGGGTTGGGGCTATGAACTGGCTCCCGCGCTTCTCGTTTCGTCGGGTTATTCGCCGCTCAGCCGCGATGCCGACAATATGCCTGTACTCAATCAAAACGTAGACGAAGCACATGAGATCTACGGCAAGATTGTTGACCTTTTCTCGGACGGCAAGAAAGCCGTTGCCATTTGGGACGATTACAATCTTTCCAATTCGCTCTTTGCCGAGGGTCGTTCGATGTTTAAGGATACCTTCCTCAACGGTATCCCCGGTCTTACCGACCTCGAATTTGATTTCGGTATTTTGCCTTATCCGAAGTGGAGCGATGACGGCGATTATTTGAACCGCTCGTCCAACATGTCGCCGCTTACTTATATCCCCGTTACCAACCCGAATGTCGAAATGACCGGTGCGGTTCTCGAAGAATTGGCATTTTTGGGTGCTAAGAACCTTACCCCTGCCTACTTTGACATCGTTCTTACCGTTAAGAATACCCGTGATACCGAATCGGAAGACATGCTCCCGATCATCAAGGATAACGCTCGTTTCCTCTATGACGGTTATAAGCCCGATCTTAGCGGTATGATTCAGGCGAAGTCCAACACTTACGCTTCGGCTTACGCTTCGAACCTTTCGACCTATCAAGCCGACCTCGAAGATATGCGCGAATTGCTTCTGAGAGAGGACTAAACGCTCTTTCGCGTTGACGAAAAAACAATCCGACAACTGCCGACCGAAAGGTCGGCAGTTGTCGAAAACACGAAAAATCCGCAAGAACCCCATGACCGAAAAACGAAATCAAGGAACCGCCATGAATCAAGAAAAAATCGAACGGATCGGCGAGCTTGCCCGAAAAGCGAAAACTGCCGAGCTGACCGAAGAAGAAAAAGCCGAACAAAAGGCATTGCGCGAGGAATATATTCACGATTACCGCGAAAATCTGCGCGCGATTTTGGATAACACCTATATTCAAAAGCCCGACGGCAAAAAGCTGAAATTGCCGAAAAAAGAGTAAGAATGCCGATGACGGGAATGTGGTAAAGTTTTGCCGCCGCGGCACTGCCGACGATATTTTCGAAAAAACGAATCTGTTTTTGCGTTCGCCGCTTGACACAATCGGTTGGAACGTGCGAAGGATTGTCGAAAAGTAAGGATAAAACGCACATGAAACAACTTCTGTCCGCCGCCTTGCTGCCGATATTGTTATTGGGGCAGGGAACGGCGCCCCTTTTGAATGCGAAAAACAAAATGCCCTTTCGACTTGTGACCTTTGATGAACGGAGCACGTATACGATCGTATATCCCGACGACGCGGATTTTTCACTCAAATCAGCTTCGTCCAAATTGAAAAACGCCGTCAAAAAAGCAACCGGTGCCGAGCTTCCGTTTTATTCCGAAAGTGCCGTTCCGAGTGGCACGGCGGCAAAACAACGCTTTATCCGCGTCGGGTTTTCCGAAGATGTTGCCGAAGCGTGCGACCTTTGCGGCACGAGCCTTTTGGCGCGCGATTATGCCGTATTCGAAAAAGACGGCGATTTTTGTATCGCGGCGGGCAGTGAAGAACGCTATGCCGAGGCGGTTTTGGCGCATGTCGAGGCGTTTACCTTTGACGGCGAATGGGTCTTGCCGCAAGGGACGCGGCTCTATCGCGACGAATATGCGTATGCCGTGCCGAATATCGGCGACCGCGCACTGTCGGATTTTTCACTCTGCGCCGAAAACCGTGCGGGAGAGCGTGTCGCGGAAGAATTTGCCGCGCGTTTGCGGGAAGAATGTGGGCTGATCCTTACGGTATCGACGAAATCCAACGAATTGCAAGACAGCGATGCCCAACCGCAGATCGTATTCGGTGCGGGAGAGGGACTTTTGCCGTCCCAATATGCGGTCGCCAGCCAAAACGGCACGCTTACCGTTTCTTCGCCGAGTGGTGAGGGGCTGACGGTTGCCGTCGAGGAAGTACTGCAAAAATTTTCGAAAGGGGAAACGACTGTGCGCGACCTTGCTTTTTCGGGAACGCTTTCGAAAAGCGAGATATATGCCGATGAGATCGCTTACCGTGCGCCTTTGACGCATACAGCTTCTTGTCTTGCGAACGACAAACAATTGACGGTTGCCTATTTCGGCGGCTCGGTTACTGCCGGTTACGGCGCAAGCAAACCGAACGAAACGTCGTGGCGCGCTTTGACGACCGCTTGGCTTGCCGACAATTTCCCCGATGCCGAGATCTGCGAGGTCAATGCCGCTATCGGCGCAAGCGGTTCGCGGCTCGGACGCTATCGCGTAGAGCGGGACGTGATTTCCCAAAAGCCCGACCTTTTGTTTGTCGAATTTGCGATAAACGACGTATATTGCGGCGAAACCGCCTACGAGGCGAAAGAGGGATTCGAATCGATTATCCGTTCGGTGAAAAAGGCATTACCCGATTGCGATATCGTGGCAGTCTATACGACCGACGATTACCGCGTTTCGATCGGCGGGGACTATGAGCAAATGGCGGCACATGAGAGCGTTGCGGACTATTACGCCTTGCCGTCGGTGAATGTCGGAGGGGCGCTTGCCCGCGTAAAATCCCTTTCGAGCAGTCGAAAAGCCGATTGGAAAACATACTATCTCGATACGGTTCATCCGTTGGATGCGGGCTATCGCGAATACGCTGCGACGGTATGCGAATTTTTGCGCAACGAATTATTGTTTGGCGAAAGGATGACGGAAACCGAAAAAACGGAAGAAACGGCGGAATCGACCGTAAAATCTTTGCCGACGCCCCTGTGCGCGGGTGCCGACGCGGAATGGCTGTTTGCATTGCCGAACGAGTCAATGCTTGCCGATGCGCAAGGATATACGCTCGAAAAGGGTGTGTTCTTGTCGGTGGGCAAAACGCCGTATACCGATTATCTGTCGACAAGCGGCGAAAACAGCTTGACCTGCACGTTTGAGGGAAACGAGATCGCGCTCTTTACATCGGATTTTTCGGGCGGTATGCTGACCTATTCGATAGACGGCGTGAGCCGCCGTCCCTTGACCTTGACCTACGGAAACATGCCGATCGTGCTGGCGAAAGACCTTGACGACGGCACACATACGCTGACCCTGAGCGCGAAAGTCCCGAACGGAAAGACATTCCGAATCGGCGCCTTTTTGTCGGCAAAAAAATAAATGCGCCGCAAAAACGTATGCCAAAGAAGAACGACGACTGAGGCGAACCTGTGGTAAACGTCAAAACCCATTGGGACGTATCAAAACCAATCAAACGG
>CAYNXA010000041.1:0-10862 GCA_964401015.1 uncultured Oscillospiraceae bacterium | reverse complement strand
GCAACCGCCATCATCACCCCTTTCAAAAACGGCACGGTCGATTATGAAGCGTTCGAAAAGCTCGTTGAGAGCCAGATCGAAAACGGAATCGATGCCATCGTTGTTGTCGGCACGACCGGCGAGGGTCCGACGCTTACCGACGAAGAACACAAAGAAATGATTCGCTTTTGCGTCGAAAAGGTCGCAGGGCGTGTTCCGGTCATTGCCGGTACCGGCTCGAACGATACCGCGTATGCCGTTGAGCTTACCAAATACGCTTGCTCGGTCGGCGCCGACGCCATGCTGTTGGTGACGCCGTATTACAACAAAGCCACGCAAAAGGGCTTGATCGAATCGTTCAAAGCCGTAGCGGACGTTTCGACCAAACCGTGCATTTTGTATAACGTACCGTCGCGTACCGGCTGCAATTTGACACCCGAAAGCTGCGCGGTACTTGCCAAGCACCCGAACATCGTTGCCGTAAAAGAAGCAAGCGGCAATATTTCGCAAGTGGCGAAGATCCGTCAACTCTGCGGCGACGAATTGGATATCTATTCGGGCAACGACGATCAGATCGTTCCCGTTCTCTCGCTCGGCGGCAAGGGTGTAATTTCGGTTTTGAGCAACCTTTTACCGAAAGAAACGTCGCGTATGTGCCACGCTTATTTGGAGGGCAATGTGAAGGAATCGCTTGATTTGCAGATCAAGTATCTTTCGCTGATCGATTCGCTTTTCTGCGAAGTCAACCCGATTCCGGTAAAGGCGGCTATGGCAAGATTGGGCTTTTGCGAAAACTCGGTGCGCTTGCCGCTGACCGTTATGGAAAAGGAACACGAAGAACGTCTTTTGCGCGATATGCGTGAGGCGGGTTTGAATGTATAAACCGCGCTTTTCGCAAAGAACGAAGAAGGACAAAACGAGGAACGAAAACATGAACATACTCATAAACGGAATTTGCGGTCACATGGGAAAAGAAGTCGTAAAATGTGCGACCGAAAGCGAAATTTGCGTTCTCGGCGGTATCGACGCATTCGACGGCACGAGTGATTTTCCCGTTGCCCGTTCGTTCGAACAAGCCGAAACGCTTTTCGATCTGAAAAACGCAGACTGCGTGGTGGATTTTTCTCACCGTGCCGTTACGGACGATTTGTTGCGCTTTTGCGTGAAACATTCGTTGCCGGTCGTGGTTGCCACTACCGGACATACCGAAGAAGAACGGAACGCGATCGAAAAAGCGGCGGAAAAAATCCCGCTGTTTTATGCGGCGAATATGTCGCTCGGTGTGGCGCTTTTGATCGAACTTGCCAAAAAGGCGGCAAGCGTCATGCCCGATGCCGATATCGAAATCATCGAAAAGCATCATAACCGCAAAGCCGACGCCCCCAGCGGAACGGCGATGGCGATCTATCGCGCACTCAAAACCGTACGCGAAGAAGCCTGTGCCGTTTTCGGACGAAGCGGCATGAAAAAACGCGAAAAGAACGATATCGGTATTCATGCCGTTCGTATGGGAAATATCGTGGGTGAGCACGAAGTGATCTTGTGTACGCCCACCCAATCGATCAGTTTGAAGCATGAGGCATACGACCGCGCGTTGTTTGCGCAAGGAGCGCTGACGGCGGCAACGTTTATCGCGAAAAAACCGATCGGTCTTTATTCGATGGACGATATTGTCAAAGAATAAAAAACACAGAAGCACAAAACAGGGGAGGTAAGCTTTATGAAAATTGCAATTTACGGTTACGGAAACTTGGGAAAAGGCGTGGAATGTGCGGTAAGCACGGCGACCGACGCGGAGCTTTACGGCGTTTTCACACGACGAGATCCCGCAAGTGTTACGACGCTCACGGGCGCGAAGGTCTTTTCGTACAAAGAAATTCTGAATCATAAGAACGATATCGACGTTTTGATCATTTGCGGTGGCAGTGCGACCGATCTGCCGCAGATGACGCCGTATTTGGCAGAGCATTTTTGCGTAATCGACAGCTTTGACACGCATGCACGGATTCCCGAACATTTTGAAAATGTGAATAAGAGCGCAACGGTCGGCAAGAAAACCGCGCTTATTTCCGCCGGTTGGGATCCCGGTATGTTTTCGATCAACCGCTTGTATGCGAGTGCGATCTTGCCGCAAGGGCAAAGCTATACGTTTTGGGGACCCGGTGTCAGCCAAGGCCATTCCGATGCGATCCGTCGCATTGACGGCGTGATCGACGCGCGACAGTATACCGTTCCCAAGACCGAAGCGGTCGAGGCGGTGAGAAACGGTGAGGCTCCCGAATTTACCGCACGCCAAAAGCACGAACGCGTTTGCTACGTGGTGGCACGCGAAGGCGCGGATCTGAAGAAGATCGAAGCCGAGATCGTCGGTATGCCGAACTATTTTGCCGATTACGACACGACGGTTCACTTCATTTCACAGGAAGAATTGAGCGAAAAGCACGCGTCGCTTCCGCACGGCGGCAGTGTGATCCACAGCGGCAAAACGGGACTTTGCGGCGAAAACAACCATGTCATCGAATACAGTTTGAAATTGGACTCCAACCCCGAATTTACCGCGTCGGTTTTGGTATGCGCCGCGAGAGCGGTTCATAAAATGTATGAGCGCGGCGAATACGGTGTCAAGACCATGTTTGACGTGCGCCCGTGCGATTTGAGCACGCTTTCGGCGGAAGAACTGAGAAAGACTATGCTGTAAGACATTTTGGAAACATTGAGGAAAAACTATGCGAGATTTGATTTGCGATAACGTAAGCGTAAAAGACGGCGTTTTGTATTTTGCCGGACAGAATACGGTCGAATTGAAAAAACGCTACGGCACCCCTTTATATCTCATGGACGAAAACAAGATCCGCGAAAACTGCCGCGCCTACAAGTCGGCGGTGCGGGAAACAGTGGGAGAACGTGCCGAAGTGCTGTATGCTTCGAAAGCGGCTTCGTTCAAGAGAATGTACGAAATCATGAACGAAGAAAACATGGGAATCGACGTGGTGTCGTCGGGCGAGATCATGACGGCGCTCAAAGCGGGTTTTCCGCTTGAACGTGCGTATTTCCATTCGAACAACAAGACCGATGCGGATATCGCCTTTGCCGTCGAAAACGGGGTGGGATATTTTGTCGTCGACAATGTCGAAGAACTGTATGCGATCGATCGCATCGCGCGGGAGCACGCACAACGCCAATCGGTATTGCTTCGCATTACGCCCGGCGTCGATCCGCATACTTTCGAAGCGGTGTCGACCGGCAAAGTCGATTCGAAATTCGGCTCGGCAATCGAAACGGGACAGGCGTTTTCCGTTACCGAAACGGCGCTTTCGCTGTCCAATGTACATCTTGCGGGATTTCATTGTCATGTCGGCTCGCAGGTGTTCGAAAGCGAAGTGTATTTCTCGGCGATTGATATTATGTTGCAATTTATCCGCGATGTAAAAGCCCGCTTCGGCTATACGGCGGAAAAGTTGGATTTGGGAGGCGGTATCGGCGTACGGTATGTGGAAAGCGACCCGAAACGCGACCTCGGAGAGATTGTTCGCGGACTTTGCCGACATATTGTCGAAAAAGCAAAAGAGACCGATACGGAGCTTCCGATTTTGTGCTTTGAACCCGGTCGCAGTATTGTTGCCAATGCGGGTATGACGTTGTATACGGTCGGAACCGTGAAGAATATTCCCGGCTACAAGACCTATGTGTCGGTTGACGGCGGTATGACCGATTCGCCGCGCTTTGTTTTGTATCGTGCCGCGTATACGTTCTTGTCGGCGGCAAAATTAAACGAAGCCTGCGACGAAACGGTATCGGTTGTCGGACGTTGTTGCGAAAGTGGGGATATTTTGGGCGAGGGAATCGCCTTGCCCGCAAGTACGTGCCGTGGCGATGTGTTGGCACAATTGACGACGGGGGCATACCATTATTCGATGGCGTCCAATTATAACCGTTTGCCGCGTCCGCCGATCGTTATGTTGCGTGACGGCGAAAGCTATGTGGCGGTACGGCGCGAAACGCTTGAAGATATCGTGTCACTGGATGTATAAGGACATCAAACGAAAAGAATAAGAAAATCGCTCTGCGCCTTGTCGGGAAAAATGCCGAAAAAATCGCTTTTTTTGAAAAAGCTCTTGACAAGAGCGCAAGTGTGTGGTATACTCTACCGCATAAAGAACAAATCAAGGAGAGCAGTGAACGGTTATGAAAAAGAGATTTACCTTTACAATGACCGATATGATGATGTGCATGGGTTCCATGTGCACGCTTAGTGCTGCTTATAATTGAGTTTGTCTTTCATATCGCGAAATTGTAATATGTAATTATGGATATTTCGAAGGTGGAAAGCACAAAACTTTCCGCCTTTTTGTTTTGGAGATTGCCATGATAGAACTTAAAAACCTAACCAAAACGTTTCACACCGCTCACGGCGATATTTACGCATTGAAAAATATCGACCTTACGGTGAACGACGGCGAGATCTTCGGTATCATCGGTCTTTCGGGAGCCGGAAAAAGCACGCTCGTACGTTGCATCAATTTGTTGGAGCGCCCGACCGACGGCGCGGTCTTGATCGACGGCGAAGATATCACCGAGCTTTCGGGGAAACAGCTTTTGCGCGTGCGCCAAAATATCGGCATGATCTTTCAAAGCTTCAATCTTCTCGCGCAGCGCAACGTTTTGAAAAACGTTTGTTATCCGCTTGAGATCGCGGGTTATCCCAAAGCGAAAGCCGAGGCGCGTGCGCGTGAGCTTATCGAAATGGTCGGGCTGTCCGATCGGATCCGCTCGTATCCGTCCCAATTGTCGGGCGGACAAAAACAGCGTGTTGCGATCGCCCGCGCACTTGCCACCAATCCGAAATACTTGCTTTGCGACGAGGCGACCAGCGCCCTTGACCCGAACACGACCCGTTCGATTCTCGAACTGCTGAAACAAATCAACAAAGAATTCGGCGTTACAATCGTCGTTATCACCCACGAAATGAAAGTGATCGATTCGATCTGTGACCGTGTTGCGGTCATCGACAAGAGCGTTATCGCCGAGCAGGGACGCGTCAGCGACGTGTTCGTCAATCCTCAATCGGACATAGCCCGCGAGCTGATCTTGCCGCAAAATCGCACCGTGAATACCGAAAAAACCGTCGGTTCGCGTATGTTGCGTATCGTCTTTAACGGCGAAAGCTCCGGAAAACCGGTCATCGCGGGACTTGTGATGGCGAGCGGCGTTGCCGTCAACATTCTGTTTGCCGACACCAAAGATATCGAAGGAAAAGCATACGGTCATATGCTTCTTCAAATTCCCGACGGCGACGGAAACTTTGACCGCGTGGTCAATTATCTCGAATCGATACATATCGATTATAAGGAGGAGTTTTGAATATGCTTTCTGCGGATTTTTGGAAGCTGTGGGACAACGGCGTAATTCAGCTCGGTATATGTGAAACCGTTTATATGACCTTGCTTTCGACGGTTGTCGCCTATCTTTTGGGACTTCCGATCGGTATCGTTTTGAGCATTACCGACAAAGACGGTATTCATCCGATTCCGTGGCTGAATAAATTGTTGGGAATCGTCGTCAATATTTTCCGAAGCATTCCGTTTGTTATTCTTATGGTGGCAATTTTGCCTGCCGCAAAGTTTGTGGTCGGTACCGCTATCGGAAACCGCGCGCTGATATTTGCCCTTGTTGTGGCGGCGGCACCGTATATCGCCCGCATGGTCGAATCGTCGATCAAAGAAGTGGACAAGGGCGTGATCGAAGCGGCACAGGCGATGGGTACTTCGAATTTTAAGATCGTCACCAAAGTGTTGATTCCCGAAGCAAAGCCCGCTCTTATCGTCGGCGCCGTTATTTCCACCGTGACGGTACTCGGTTATTCGGCAATGGGCGGTATTATGGGAGCCGGCGGCTTGGGAAAGATCGCCACCGTAAACGGCTACCAACGCTCTCTGTACGATATCGTATGGGTATGCGTTGTTCTTACGGTCATTATCGTGGAAATTCTTCAGGAAATCGGCATGAAACTTGCCGTCAAGACCGACAAGCGTATTCGCTGAAATCGATCTTCGATATTCAAAATCGTTACAAAGACTGTCTTAGTGCGTAGCACGAAAAAACATAACCATTCCGACACATTTACTAAAAGGAGAGTATCAGTATGAAAAAACTTACGGTTGCACTTTTGGCACTCACGCTTTCGCTGACCGCATTCGTCGGCTGTACGAAAGACGCGAATAACGACAACAACGCAGAAGAAAACAAAACCATCGTGGTGGGCGCAAGCTCGACCCCGCACGCCGAAATTCTCGAACAAGTCAAAGACGTTTTGGCGGAAGAAGGCTATACGTTGGACATCCGCGTATTCGACGATTACGTACTTCCCAACACCGCATTGGACAGCGGCGATCTCGATGCAAACTATTTCCAACATACGCCGTATCTTCTCAGCTTTAACGAAAAGAACGGCACGAATCTTGTTGTTAAGGAATTGATCCACTATGAGCCGTTCGGTATTTACGGCAACGGCGTTACGTCGATCGATGAAGTTGCCGACGGCGCAACGATTTTGATTCCTGCCGACGACAGCAACGAAACCCGTGCACTTCTTTTGCTTGAACAGGAAGGTCTTATCAAGCTTGCCGACGGCGTTAAAGCCCTGACCGGCATTACCGTTCTCGACGTAGTCGATAACGGCGGCTATGAGATCAAAGAACTTCAGGCAGATATGGTTCCCGCTCAGCTTGCCAACAGCGACGAGGGCACGATTGCCGTTATCAACGGTAACTATGCGCTCCAAGCGGGCTTGAATATCGCCGACGCTCTCGCTACCGAAGCGGCAGACGGTGACGCGGCACAAACATACGCCAATGTTATCGCCGTTCGCGAAGAGGACAAGGACAGCGAAAAGATCAACGCTTTGATCGATGCACTCAAGACCGACGAGGTAAAAGAATTCATCGCCGAAAAGTATAACGGCGCGGTCGTTGCGATTTTCTGAGAACGAATCGACCGATCGATATTTTACGCACACGCAAGACAGCTTTTTTGAGAACGGGTTTTCCCGTTCTCTTTTTTGCTTTTCGGATAAGTTTTGACAAGAAACGAAGAAAAGAATTGCAAAAACGGTTGAAAAGTGTCTTGAAATTTGGTATACTATAACTTGTATACATATCTTTACGGCTTAATTACATCAGGACGGTTTGAAATATATGAACACACGATCGCAAAATAACATAACCGTAACACCGACGGCAATGCCTTATTTGTCGCCGACGCTTGCCGCAACGGGCGCACCGTTGCTTTCTTCGGTGACGATTCGCGGTATAGAGGGACTTTCGGCACACACGGTACGTCTTTCGGTATACGGTATGTCCAAATCCGGCTTTTTTCTGGAGCGGCGGACGGTGAATGTCGGCGAATTGTTTTTCAAAGAGCATGAGGGCGACCTTTTTATCGATTTACATACCCTTTCTTTCTCGATACGGCGCGAATTTTTCTTTTCGTTGCAAGTGCCGACTTCGGGCAAGATCTGCGTGGAAGCGAATGTGGACGGCGTGCGCATGATCGGCGATACACCGATCACCTTGCTCCCCGCGCGTATGCTTCCGCAAGGAGCGTCACCGTCGGTTTTTGCCGCGTCGCTCACACCCTTTCATTCCGAGATCACGCGAATCGTTTCGAATCTTTCGCCCGACGCGAAAAATCTTTACGGAACATTGAAACGCGAAGCGGTGATCTATTCGGTAAAAGACTGCGATTTTTTGCGTCATGCGGTGAATTTTGACGATATCGACCGTTTGTGCCGCACGCGTGCGCGCATGATGTCACCCCTTGAAATGGCGCAAATGTTTTGCGCTTGCGCGTTGCGGTTGGGATTGGCGCCGATTTTGGTTGCCGCAAAAACCGCGAAAGCGTCACGTTTTTATTGCGGCGCGATGGCGACGAACACGGCAGAACGTTTCTGCGGTGCCGTGTTGAAAAAGGACGAGCTGTCGGCGGCGCTTGAAACGGGAACGCTGTCGGTATTTGATATTTCCGCCCTTTTTACCGGTCATAACGTCGAATACGAGGACGCCTGTCGGCGCGCCGCCGAAGAATTGCGTGAGATCGAGCCGACTTTTGCTGCCGACCTTCGCCGATTTTTGCGCGAGGGCACCGATTTGTTCGGTCTGTATCCCGAACAAAGAGAAGCGGAAAAAGCGTTTGTCGACGCATTGCGTATGCCGATGCCGTGTCGTCCCTTGTCGCTTTCGGCTCTTGCCGAAGAATTGACCGATACCGAAAATACGCCGCTTTTGCATTTTGATAAAATTCGAACGGCTTTGCCGATTCGGTTGTCGGATTTTTCGCTTTGGAACGAGCGGGCGGCATTGTCCGACTGCGGAATCGTTTCCGTTCTGCCCGAAGAAACCGATTCCGACGAATTGACCCATATACAGCGCATCGATAACGAACTGCGCCGTTCCCAATATATCGACACATTGGCGGAGCTGGAGGAAAAAGGATTTTTGGGTGCGCCGGTCGACCGCGCAACAACGACGGACCGGTTCGATATGCTTAGCCGTGACAATGTTGGCGAATTGTATCTCGCTTGCGGCTTCTTGTGTCGCGAGGATACGCTTGCGGCACCATGCGCCCTTTTTCCGATTCACTTATACGAGAAAGACGGGAAGATCCGTTTGCGTTTTCTTTCGGCACGACCGTATGTCAATCGTTTGCTGTGTGAAACGGTCAACGATAAAGGCGCGCAAGGCTTTTTTACCGATTACGGATTGCCGAGCGGCACCGCGGACGAGGTGTTGGCGGCTTTCGAAGCACTTTGCCGTCGATATGATTTTACTTTGCGAAAAGAGGCATATATCGCACGATTACCGTATCGCGATTCGGTATTGGCGTTCGAAACGGCGGATAAAAGCGAAAAAATACGAGCCGATAAGTTGGCTGCGCACTTGCTGACCGACACGAACGATAAACCCGAATCGGAACATTCGGAGGGACTGTATCGCGAAGCAATACGAAATTTTGAGGGGACGACCCTTGAACCGCTTTCGAACGACGTGCAGACGGCGTGTGTGCGTGTGCGCGACGAAGATTTGTTGTTGGACGCACGCGATGAAAAAGAACTTTTCTCGGCGGCACGCGGCGTCGCCGTCGATAATCTGACGCATGGACTGTCGACTTTGATCCTTGCACAAAGCGAGGACACGCTCGAAGCGTTACGCGATTCGTTTGACGAATGCGGACTTACGGATGCGGTTTTGAAGATTGACGGCGGCGAGGATACGAAACAGCGCTTGCGTGACGCATTGGCGGCACTGTCGCAAGCCGATCTGCCCGAAGTCGAACCGTTCGACGAAACGGAATATGCCTTGCTTCGCGAAAAATTGGCTGCCTATCGCGACGCGAAAGGACGACGCTACGATTTCGACGTATCCTTTTATGATGCCGCGCGCGCTTTTACGGCGGCGGGGGACGAACTGTCCGACGAGGAGCGCGAAGTTTCGGTCGAACCCGAAACGCTGTTTTATCCCGACATGGCAAAAGAAACGGTGGCACGGTTGTTTGCGTTACAGCACGCCCTTTGTCGCAGCGCTTTGGCACTCGGCGGGAAAAAGCCTCTGAAAGAGCATCCGTTTTATTCCGCAAAGCTCACCGACGAGAATATACAGGTGCAGACGGTCGAGCATCTTTTGGAAAAATGCCGTCTTGCTTTCGAACAGTTCGCACCGCTTGCCGCGGATGTTGCGGAAAAAGCGGGCTATTCTTTCGACGAATTGCCGACGATTGCGGCGTTGCACGCCTTTTTGAGTCTTGCCTTGCTCACCGTTCGGGAAAACACCGTTTGTTTGACCGAATCTCTTTTGTGCGCGGACGTATATGCGCTTTCGGGCAAGCTTTCGGCATTGAAAACGCTTGCCGGCGAGCTTGCGGTGATCGAACGCGAACTGTGCGAATTTAACGAAGAAATTTATACCCTCCCCGCCGACGAGCTGATACACGGGCGCTATGAGGGCAAAGACCTTTCGCACAACGAGCTTGCGCGGGTATTGAACGCGTATCGAACCGTTTCGGTTCCCGCCGACTTTCCGAAAAAATCCTGTTCCGAAGCACTAGCCTTACTTTGCCGCCATGCCGAACAAAAGAAAGAATTCGACGAATTGTCCGCGCCGATGTGCGAGCTTTTCGGAGAAAGCTGGAACGACGAGCTTTCCGATTGGAATAAGCTTCGCGAAGCGGTCGAACTTGCCAAAAATGTCGATGTCTATTTGAAAAAGATCTTCGGAACCGATACCGAACGTCGCTTTGAGGCGGCGCGACGCTTACCGAACGCGGTCGCTCTTTTAAGCGAAAAGGCGGTTTCGGACGAGATATACGAAGCGGCGTCGCTGTTTGACCGTATGTTCGGCGACGACGGTACGTTTGTTTCACTCGGTCGAATTTTGCATATCGATTGGTACGACCTTTCGTTTGACGGCGGTGTTTTTGCCTCCGACGGCTTGCTTTTGCTGTTGGACACATGGCAAGAAAACGCAGCGTCGCTTTTGCCGATTGCCGCATACAATTGTCAAGCCGAACTTTGCCGCAAAGAGGGACTCGGTTGCTTTGTCGACTATTTGCAAGACCATGTTTGCACGCCGCAAACCGAAGCGATCTTCACCCGTTCCCAACTTCATATGATTTTGAAGCAAATTGCTTTATACGACAAGCGCCTTTTGAACGAGGACGACTATGAAAAGGACCGTAAACGCTTTGCGCAAATGCACTTAAAGCGTATCGAACGTAATCGCGCCGAGCAAAAACGGCGGTATGTGGAACGCTGTGTCGGCTAAAACCCCGAAAAGTCGGCGGCTTTCTCGGAAGATTTATACGGCAGTCGTGTTTCAGCCGAAGAAATATTG
>CAYNXA010000040.1:0-11013 GCA_964401015.1 uncultured Oscillospiraceae bacterium | reverse complement strand
AAACACCAAACCTTCGTGCGCGATCTAAACCGTTTCTATCTGTCCCATCCCCAGCTTTGGAGAACCGATCACCGCTGGGACGGCTTCCGCTGGTTGCGCCCCGACGATTCGATCAATTCGGTTTCGTCGTTTGCGCGCATAGATCCCGAAAACGCCGCATATAACGAATTAGTGGTCGTTTTGAACTATAACTACCCCGCCCGCGACGGCTTCGTGATCGACATTCCTTGTTCGGGCGAATATCGCGAAGTGTTCAACAGCGACGCCGCCGATTACGGCGGAAGCGGGTTTGTCAACGACAAACCGATCGATTCGTTCAAGGGCGAGTACGGAAACGACTTGTTGTCGATTCATTTGCCGCCCCTCGGCGTCTGCGTTTTCGAATTGAAAAAGAAAGACAGCGACGCCCGCGCCGAAGAAAAGTATCAAAAAGCGCTTGCCGAAAAGCGCGCGCGCGAAGAGGCACAAATGCGCGAAAACGCGCAACCGAACGGGAACACGAAAAATTCCGAATCGGTCAAAAAAACAAAGAGCGCCAAACCCAAGGGTGCGAACGAATCGAAAAAAACAAAGAAATCAAAAGATACCGAAAAATCAAAGAAAACAAAAGAAACAAGCACAAAAGCGAAAGCGGCGACCGATACCGCGACTGCGAAGAAAACTTCCTCAAAAAGCGGCGCCGAAAAACGCAAAAGCTGAGTGTACGGCGAACCAATCGCCGCTCGGCAAAACCGTAAAGACCCGAAAATAAAAATTAAATGAAATATGTGTCGTTGCACAGCGCGTTTCGTCGATTCCGCTGCCAAAACGATGCAAAGAGGGGGAACGAACGTGTTTAAGAAAAAAGAATGTGTTGCGATGTTGCTTGCGGGCGGGCAGGGAAGCAGACTGTATGCCCTAACCGAAAAGACCGCAAAGCCGGCGGTCAGTTTCGGCGGCAAATATCGAATCATCGACTTCACTTTGTCCAATTGTGTCAATTCCGGAATCGATACGGTCGGGGTGCTGACGCAGTATCAGCCGCTCGTGCTCAACGAGTATATCGGAAACGGACAACCGTGGGACCTTGACCGTACCTACGGCGGCGTAAAGATCCTGCCGCCGTATCAAGGCAAGAAAAAAGCCGATTGGTACAGCGGCACGGCAAATGCCATTTATCAAAACATGAATTTCATCAACCGCTACGATCCCGAATATGTTTTGATCCTGTCGGGCGACCACATTTATCAAATGCAATACGACGCCATGCTGAAATTCCATAAAGAAAGAGGCGCCGACTGCACGATCGCCGTTATCGATGTTCCCATCGAAGAAGCAAGCCGCTTCGGTATCATGAGCGCCGAAGAAGACGGACGTATCTTTAAGTTTTCCGAAAAACCGAAAAATCCCGACAGCACCCTTGCATCGATGGGCATTTATATCTTCAATCGCGACAAATTGGCACGCTATTTGGAGGATGACGAAAACGACCCGAATTCGTCCAAAGACTTCGGCAAAAACGTCATTCCCGCCATGCTTGCCGCCGGCGAAAAAATGTATGCCTATCCTTTTTCGGGTTATTGGAAAGATGTCGGCACGATCGGAAGTCTTTGGGAAGCCAATATGGATCTGTTGAGCGATGAACCGCCCGCGTATCTCTACAATCGCGAACGTCGTGTCTATTCGCGAAGCAACGCCGAACCGCCCCAGTTCGTGGGCGACAATGCCGTGATACAAAATTCGCTCATCACCGAGGGGTGCGAAATTTACGGCAAAGTATACAATTCGGTTTTGTTCAGCGGCGTTGTGATCGAAGAAGGTGCCGTTGTGCGCGATTCGGTCATCATGAACAATGCGCGAATCAAAAAAGACGCGACGGTCGATTATTCGATTTTGGATTCCAATGTGCAAATCGGTTCTCGCGCCGTCGTCGGAAAAGAAAAGAGCGTTTCCAAAGGAATAACCGTGGTCGGTGCCGAGCTTTCGATCGGTGACGGTGTTACGGTTGCCGACGATGTTATGGTGAACGATTCCTATTACGAAGAAAACGAAGAATACTTAAAGGGAGGTCGGAATGTATGACCGCATTTGGTCTCGTATTTTCCAATATTCACGATAAATGTATTCCCGAATTGACCCGCCGTCGCACCATGGCGTCAGTTCCGTTCGGCTGCCGTTATCGCCTGATCGATTTCACCCTTTCCAATCTTGTAAACGCCGGCATCGGCAAAGTGGGCGTCATTGTCCATAACAATTACCAATCCTTGCTCGACCATCTCGGCAACGGCAAAGACTGGGATCTGGCGCGCCGTTCGGGCGGTGTGAAAATATTGCCTCCGTTTATCACTTCCTACGACAATCGCGCCGCCTCGCAACTCTACACGACCCGTTTGCAGGCGCTTATGGGCGTTTTGAGCTTCATCGAACATGCGACCGAAGAATATTGTGTATTGACCGATTGCGATTGCATCGTAAATCTCGACATTCGCGACTTGATCGAAAAACATGCCGCATCGGGCGCCGACGTCACCTTTGTTACCAAAAAGGAGTTTTTGAACGAGGAGCGGGCGTCGACCCGAACCTTTTTCAAAACCGAAAACGGTCGAATTCGTCAATGCTATTCCAATGCCAAACGCATTTCGGGCGAATTTGACGTCAGCCTCAACGTGTTCGTCCTCAAGACCCGCCTTTTGTATAATCTGTTGATCGATGCGATGTCGCGCGACCTCAAGAGCTTCATGACCGACGTGGTCAGCCGCAATTTGACCGGCATGGATTTTCGTATTTATGAATTTGACGGTTTCTATGCGACGGTCGGTTCGATGGCGGAATATTTCGATTGCAATATGAAATTGCTGGATAAGAACGTTCGCAAATCGCTATTCGAAGTGCCCGAACGGGCAATCTATACGAAAATACGCAATTCGCCGCCGACTTTGTATTCGGATACGGCAAACGTGAAAAATTCGCTGATTGCCGATGGATGCGACATTGAGGGAACGGTCGAAAATTGCATTTTGTTCCGCGGCACCAAGATCGGCAAAAATGCCGTTGTGAAAAATTGCATATTGATGCAGGATACGTATATCGGCAACAACGTTGAGATAAACTGCGTCATTGCCGACAAAAACGTTATGATAAAAGACGACAAGGAGTTTGCGGGACTTCCCGAAATTCCGTTCTACTTGGATAAAGGAGTACAAATTTAATGAAACTGCTGATGGTAGGCTCGGAGGTCATGCCGTTCGCGGCGACCGGCGGTTTGGGTGATGTTCTCGGTTCGTTGCCGCAAGCATTGAAACATACCGACGAAAGCAACGATATTCGCGTAGTCATGCCGCTGTACGCCGCCGTAAACGACGATTGGCGGAGCCGAATGATCTTTGTGAAATCGTTTGATGTAAATCTCGCTTGGCGAAAATTGTATTGCGGCGTGTTCGAATTGCATCGCGACGGCGTGGTATATTATTTTCTCGATAACGAATACTATTTCAAACGCGACAATCTTTACGGAAATTTCGACGACGGCGAGCGCTATGCGTTTTTCTGCGCCGCGGTGTTGCGCATGATGTACGAAGTCGATTTTTACCCCGATATTTTGCATGCCCACGATTGGCAAAGCGCCCTTTCGATACTTTATCTCAATCTGAAATATCGCGAGATCGAACAGTATCGCCACATTCGCACGGTTTTCACGATTCATAATATCCAGTATCAGGGCCAGTACGATTTCGCCATTTTGGGCGACGTGTTCGATTTGGATGCGAAAGATCGACGTTACGTCGATTACGACGGCTGTATCAATTTGATGAAAGGCGCCGTCCAATTGGCGGACCGTGTGACGACCGTTTCACCGAGCTATGCCGGCGAAATTATGACCGAAGAGTATTCGTTCGGACTTTCCGAGATCTTGCGCCGCAACGGCGATAAAGTCAGCGGCATTTTGAACGGAATCGATTATCGGTATTACGATCCCCAAACCGACGAAAGCATCGATACGACCTATACATGGCGCAACTTTGCCAAGAAAAAATCCAATAAAACCGCCGTTCAGGTACAATACGGTCTGGAAGTCGACGAAACTATCCCGATGTATTGCATGATCACCCGCCTTGCGGGGCATAAGGGACTGGACCTTGTGAAATATATGCTCGAAGATTTCGTGGCAAACAATCGCGTCCAATTCGTCGTGCTCGGAAAAGGCGAATACGATTACGAGTGCTATTTCCGCTACCTTGCTTCCAAATATCCCGATAAAGTGGCGGCACTTTTGCTGTATGACCGCGCCTTGTCGAAAAAACTTTATGCGGCGGCGGATATGTTCGTCATGCCGTCCAAAAGCGAACCGTGCGGGCTTTCGCAAATGATTGCTTCCCGTTACGGCGCCGTTCCGATCACGCGCGAAACCGGCGGCTTACGCGATTCCATCAAAGGCTATTATGTTGACGAAAAGGGCAACGTCTGCGGCAACGGCTTTACCTTCCGTAATTATAACGCCGACGAACTTCGCGAACGTATGTATGCCGCCCTGTCACTCTACGGCGATAAAAATGCGTGGGCAAAACTTGTGCGCAAAGTCATGCGAGAAGATTTTTCGTGGGAAAAATCGGCGCGCGACTATTTGGCGCTGTACGGCATTTTGACGTAATGCCCGAAACAATGCCCGTGTCATTTTGACTTTTTGCGACCCTACCCCAAGGAAAGGATATAAAACAGTGAACGCAACAAACTTTACAAAAGAAGAAATCAAAGAAACGCTAAACGGCAAATTGTCCCGCTATTTCGGAACGACCCCCGCCGATGCTTCGCCCGAACAGATCTATAAAGCGGCGGCGGTTACCGTTCGCGACATTTTGGCAAACAAACGCAATGCCTATAAAAAAGAAGTCAATAAGCAGTGCGGAAAACGCGTGTACTATATGTGCATGGAATTTTTGCTCGGCAGAAGTTTGAAGATCAATCTTTTCAATCTCGGTCTTACCGATGTGTTTGCAGAGGTGCTGAAAGATTACGGTTATACGCTTGAGCAGTTGTATGAAATGGAGCCCGATGCCGGTTTGGGCAACGGCGGTTTGGGACGCCTTGCCGCTTGCTTTATGGATTCGCTTTCTTCGCTCGATTATCCTGCGACCGGCTTTTCGATTTGCTACGAATACGGCTTGTTCAAGCAAAAGATCGTTGACGGTATGCAGGTCGAACTGCCCGATATTTGGTTGCCCGGCGGCGAAAGCTGGTTGATACCGCGTACCGACCGAATTTTCAAGGTTCGTTTCGGCGGCCACGTAAAAGAAAATTGGGAAAACGGACGTTGCGAGATCCAATACGAGGATTACGACGAAGTTGAAGCGGTTCCCTATGATATGATGATATCGGGCTATGATTCGGACGCCGTCAGCCAGTTGCGTCTCTGGAAAGCACGTGATATTGTCAACTTCAATATGAAGCTGTTTACGCAAGGGCAATATACCCAAGCGCTCGAAGAAAGCACCAAAGCCGAAGTGATTTCGAAAGTTTTGTATCCCTCCGACAATCACAACGAGGGAAAACTCTTGCGCCTCACGCAACAATATTTCCTTGTTTCCGCCTCCTGCCAAAGCATTATTCGCGACCATATGGCGGTATACGGCGATCTTTCGAATTTTGCCGATAAGGTTTCGATTCACATCAACGATACCCACCCCGCACTTTGTATCCCCGAACTCATGCGTATATTCGTCGACGATTACTATATGTCGTGGGATAAAGCGTGGGATATTGTGACGCATACCGTTTCGTATACCAATCATACCGTCATGCCTGAAGCGCTCGAATGTTGGAACGAAGATTTGTTCCGTTTGAAATTGCCGCGTATTTATTCGATCGTGCGCGAGATCAACGAACGTTTCTGTCGCGAAGCATGGGAAGTTTTCCCCGGTAATTGGGATAAAATTTCTTCGCTTGCGATATTGTCGGGTTCGACGGTTCGTATGGCAAATTTAAGCATCGTCGGCTCCCATTCTGTAAACGGCGTATCGGCGCTCCATTCGGATATCTTGAAAAACGCGACGTTCAAGGACTTCTATAAAATGTACCCCGAACGATTTTGTAACGTCACCAACGGCATCGCTCATCGCCGCTGGTTGAATTGTTCCAATCCGCGCCTTTCTTCTTTGATCGATGAATGTATCGGTACCGATTATCACAAAGACCCCGCGCGCATTTCCGAACTGAAAAAGTTTGCCGATAATGCCGATGTTTTGTCGCGCCTCGAAGAAATAAAACACGCCAATAAAGTCGATTTTTCGAATAAAATATTCAAAAAGACCGGCGTTCGCTTGGACCCCGATTCGATTTTCGATGTCCAGATCAAACGCTTGCATGAGTATAAGCGCCAGCTTTTGAATGTGCTGAATATTATCAGCCTTTATAATGCCTTGAAAGAAGATCCCGACGCCGATATCCGACTGCAGACATATATTTTCGGTGCCAAAGCCGCACCCGGCTATTATATGGCAAAGCAGATTATAAAGCTGATCTACTTTATTTCGCGCGACATCGAAAAGAATCCGAAAATTCGCGAAAAGCTCCGCGTTCTCTTTGTCGAGGATTATAACGTGACCCTTGCCGAAAGCTTGGTGCCCGCCGCCGAAATTTCCGAACAGATTTCGCTCGCCGGAAAAGAAGCAAGCGGCACGGGCTGTATGAAACTCATGATCAACGGCGCACTTACTATCGGAACGCTGGACGGCGCCAATGTGGAAATGCTTGAAGCGTGCGGCAAAAACAATATGTTCATTTTCGGTCTTTCTGCCGACGAAGTGGAAAAACAATGGCTCGCGGGCTATAATTCGGCGCTGTATTGTGTAAACAACAAACGCCTCAACGATGCGATCAATTCTTTGTATAACGGCTTTGACGGCGAAAGCTTTGCCGAAATCGCCAATTACCTGTTGGCGGGTCACGGCGTTGCCGACCCGTATATGTGCCTTGCGGACTTCGATTCGTATACGCGTGTACACGACGGTATGATCCATGCCTACAACGAACGCGAAAAATGGAACCGTATGTCGCTTATGAATATCGCCTCGGCGGGCTTTTTTGCCGCCGACCGCAGCATAACCGATTATGCCGAAAACATTTGGAATTTGAAAAAGATCAAACACGATAACTGAGTATGCAACAAAGGCGCTCTTGGTTGAAAAGAGCGCCCTTTCCCGTTTAAGACCCCTTAAAAACAATTCGGAGTACTGTATGTTCTTTCTTGACCCGCGGCAACTGTGCCGCAAAAACACAATTCAGCTGCAAAACCGCGCACGCGGCGAAACCGCATTTCGCTTTTCAAAAGCGTATGCCCTTTCGGATATTGCCGAATTCTGCCTTTCGCTTCCGTCCGATCTCGGCATTTATGCCCCGATTTTGTATGTGTGGCGGGACGGCGAAGCGTGTGAGGACGGCGAAAACAACAAAAACGGCAAAGAAGCCGAAACCGCGCTTGCTTTTTCCTATGACGGCACATCGGACGGTGTCGACCGCTATCGGTTGTCCTTTCCGATTCGGGATATTGCCGAGCACGTCGGCCTGCTTTTTTTCACGGTCGCATTCTCGGCGGGACGCGAAAAATTGTATTTTTCGTCGGTCAATAACGTCGACGGCAGATTGATAAAAAAATCCGATCGACCGTATGACACCGACGGTAATGCCGACGGCATACCGATCGTTCCGTTTCGAATGTTGATCTATGCCGACGATTACGCCGTGCCCGAATGGTATCGGGACAGCGTTATGTACCATGTTTTCGTCGATCGTTTTTTCAAAGGCAGCGTTCCCGTTCCGAAAAAGCCGACGGCGGTTCTAAACGAAGATTGGGAAAACGGAATCCCTCAATACGGCGAAAAACAAGGCGATTTTTGCGCCAATAATATGTTTTTCGGCGGAACTCTGTACGGAATTGCCGAAAAGCTCGATTATATTGCTTCGCTCGGCGTAAACGTTTTGTATTTAAGCCCGATCTTCGACGCGTATTCCAATCATAAATACGATACCGGCGATTATGAGCATATCGATTCGATGTTCGGCGGCGACGAAGCATTTTCGGGTTTGTCGGAAAAATGTAAAAAACGCGGCATACGAATTATTTTGGACGGCGTATTCAATCATACGGGCGACGACAGCCGCTATTTCAATCGATACGGTCGATACGATTCGCTCGGCGCCTACCAAAGCGAACGGTCCCCCTATCATAACTGGTATCGTTTCCGCCGTTTTCCCGACGATTACGAAAGCTGGTGGGGGATTACGATCTTGCCCAAATTGAACGGAACCGATCCCGCCGTGCGGAATTATTTTGTCGGGAAAGACGGCATCGTTCCGCAATATTTGCGAAAAGGCGTTTCGGGTTTTCGACTGGATGTTGCCGACGAACTGTCGGACGAGTTTTTGGAAGAACTTCGAATCGGCGCAAGAGAAGCGCGGAACGATGCGATCCTCATCGGAGAAGTGTGGGAAAATGCCGCAGATAAGATCGCATACGGAAAACGTCGTTCTTATTTTTGCGGCGCTCAATTGGACGGTGTGATGAATTATCCCATCAAAGAGGCGATTATACGGTTTGTCACCGCCGCCGATGCCGAAGAACTGAAAAACGCCGTGTGTGATATCTATTCGAGCTATCCCGCGTTTGTTTCGTGCGCACTTATGAATTTGTTGGGAACACACGATACCGAACGGATCTTGACGGTACTCGGCGGTGAGTGTCATAAAACCCTTTCCAATCACGAACTTTCGACTTTTCGTATGTCGAACGAAGAGTATGCAAAGGCAAAACGCCGCCTTTTGTGCGCGTCGGTCTTGCAATATACCTTGCCGGGCGTTCCGTCGCTCTTTTACGGAGACGAAGTGGGCGTACAGGGCGGACACGACCCGTTTTGCCGCGCAACGTTCCCGTGGGGTAGGGAAGATACGGAGCTTTTGTCGCATTATCAACGGTTGGGAACCTTGCGAAGAAACAGCCCCGCTCTTTGCCGCGGTACTCTCGAAATCGTTGTTTCCGAAAACGGTGTCTTTTCATTTGTTCGCCGTTATCGTTCCGAAACAATCACGGTCATGGTAAATGCGTCGGACGAAATTCGTGACTATACCTTGCCGACAAATGCGGTCGATTTGCTTCACAATACGTTACAACAAGGCGGACAGCCGTTCCCACTTGTGCCGATGTGCGCCTATATCATGAAAGAACAGGAATGAAACGCGGCAAATCGGCAATCGTAACCGATTGACGGTGTTTGAACTTCGACTTAAAACGGCGACGAAACATTTTTGTTGCACATAATGTTCGGAAGTCGTTGACAAAAGAGTCGATTTTCGGTATAATAGTCGTGTTATTATTTATTGGGAGAGGTACAGACATGAACAGAAAATACAAAGTCGGTATTATCGGCGCAACCGGTATGGTTGGTCAGCGTTTTATTACACTTTTGGAAAAGCATCCGTGGTTCGAAATATCCGTGCTGGCGGCGAGTGCCCGCTCGGCGGGAAAAACCTATCGCGAAGCGGTCGGCGAACGTTGGAAAATGCAAAGTGCTTTGCCCGAATCGGTGGCAAATATGACGGTTTACGACGCGGCGGACGTTGCGAAAGTTTCTTCGATGTGCGATTTTACGTTTTGTGCGGTCGATATGAAAAAAGATGAGATCCGAGCTTTGGAAGAGGCGTATGCCAAAACCGAAACGCCGGTCGTTTCCAATAATTCGGCTCACCGTACGACCCCCGACGTTCCGATGGTCATTCCCGAAATCAATGCCGATCATCTCGCCGTTATCGAAGCTCAGCGTAACCGCCTCGGCACCAAACGCGGCTTTATCGCCGTAAAGCCGAACTGCTCGATTCAAAGTTATGTTCCGATGCTCACGCCGCTTTTGCCGTTTGGTATCCGTGAGGTGGTCGTGACGACCTATCAGGCAATTTCCGGTGCGGGTAAAACCTTTAAGGAATGGTCCGAAATGATCGATAATGTAATTCCGTATATCGGCGGCGAAGAGGAAAAGAGCGAAAATGAGCCGCTTCGTATTTGGGGCAGTGTGGAAAACGGAACGATTGTCATCGCCCAAAAGCCTTTGATCACGACTCAGTGTATCCGCGTTCCCGTCAGTGACGGTCATACGGCGGCGGTATTTGTTCGATTCGAAAATAAGCCGACAAAAGCCCAAATCTTGAAAGCGTGGGAAACCTTTGCGGGCGAGCCTCAAACGCTGAAGCTTCCGAGCGCGCCCGAACGCTTTATCACCTATTTCGAAGAAGATAATCGCCCTCAGGCGGCAATCGACCGCAATTTGTACGGCGGCATGGGCGTTTCGGCAGGCAGACTGCGCGAGGACAGCTTGTTTGACTATAAATTCGTCGGTCTTTCCCATAATACGTTGCGTGGCGCTGCGGGCGGCGCGGTGCTGATTGCCGAACTTCTCTGCGCAAAAGACTATATTTTGCCGAAAAACGCATAATCGTCGCGTAAAACGCTATCGTTTCTTGTTCCCGCATCGTTTTTGGACGGTGCGGGACTTGTCGTCTGCCGCATATCGCTTTCGCAAAGGAAAAACGTTCTGTTGATTTTCGAAACTTTTTACCCTTTTTTTCAAAAACACTTGACATTTTTCCGCGCCTGTGATATAATATCAACGTTGTGATAACAACGCTTTCGGGGTGTGGCTCAGTTTGGTAGAGTGCTTGGTTCGGGACCAAGAGGCCGGAGGTTCGAATCCTCTCACTCCGACCATAAGCGGCAAGTGGACTTGCCTAAGATGAGAGATAACCGATAATCGTGAATGAAAGCTATCGCGTATTTTACGCCGCTTTTGCACCATTATCTGTTATCTTTTATTTATTATCCGTTATCGGAAACGAAAAGCTTCAAAATTCTTTGTTTTCGGCATTTTGTAAGTAAATCCTATAAGAACGCTGTATTTATACAAAACGGGACAACCGCCAACATTGCGTGTCGTCCCGTTTTTTGTTGTGTCGCAAAAACTTTCGTGCTTGAAAAACGTATAGGATGTTTCCGTG
>CAYNXA010000039.1:0-11124 GCA_964401015.1 uncultured Oscillospiraceae bacterium | reverse complement strand
AATGAACCTGTCAAGACTTTGTCGAAAGCATTCGAATTGGTAAACAATTCGTCCGACGAAACCAAGAATATTGTCATCATCGGCACCTATGCTTATTCGCACGAACTTCCCGAAAACACCTCGCTTGTTACCATTAGCGGCGACGGTTCGGGCAATTCGGTTCTCGATTTGAATAATGACTACATTTTTTTGAACGGCGATATTAAATTCGAAAACATCAAACTTTCCAAGACCACTACTGCCGACGGTAAATATCTTGCCGCAAGCGGACATAAGCTGATTATCGGTGATGGCGTTGTAAATGACGCCGATAAACCCATGACGCTTCGTCTCGGTCTCTATAGCGCCGATTCGCCCAAACAGGTTGCCGAATTCCATAGCGGTAATTTCGGTAGCATGGACCTCGGTACGTATTACGTTCCTTCGAACCAAACGAAATCTATGGCAGGTGCCGATATCCTTGTAGATGGCGCTACCATCGGTACGATTACGCTTCAAGCCGACGGTTATGACCCCGGTGTTCAAGGTACCAATAAGTTTACCGGCGACGTTCGCTTCACCGTAAATTCGGGTTCGCTCGCAAATGTTACGGTTGGTAATCGTCAGGCAGACTATGCCGATAATTTGAACTTCCAGTTCCTCGCCAACAACGGCATACAAACAAGCGTCAGCGTTGGCACTAAATTCGCTCATACCTATATTGTTCTCGCGGAAAAATCGGATGGCTGTTCGCTTGAATACACCGATACGGTCGGTAAGTATAAGGTGAACGGTACCAAGACTGCCGTAGCCGTACAAAACGATGATCAGATCGCCGTTTCGTATCAAGGCTATATCACGATTCCCGAAGGAACGACAACGGTGAAATTTGTGGATAAGATTGAATACATTTACGACAAAGTAAACAACAAACTTACGTTCTATGATATTGATCGTGAATTTGACCTTTCGACTATCACACCCAGTGTTCCGAGCGGAAAAGTATTCCTCGGTTGGAAGAAGTCCGACGGAACCAAAGTCGATAAGAGCGCTACCTATGCGTTCGGTGATGTTTTGACTGCCGAATACGCCGATTTGATTACCGACGTAAAAGATTCGAACGTAAACTTCTACATCAAGGGCGCTCAGATCCGCCTTGCATCCGGTTCGGGTGAAACGGCGATCACACAAGGCTTGCGCTATGTGGTTGATTTGAAAGATTCGTTGAAAGAAACCCTCGGCGATACCGTTAAATTCGGTACTCTCGTTCTTCCGACCGACCTTACTCGCGGTCATGATATGAAGATCGACCCCGATACCGAAAAGAGCCTTGCCATGTATAACGAATATGCGCTTGCTCTTCCTGAAAAGGTCTCGACTACCGGTTGGACGAGTGGCACATGGAGCTCGATCAACAACGGTCCCGCCGTTGTTAAGGGCGAAAAGATTTTCGGCAACGAAAATGACGGTACGCAATATACCGTTTGCCTCACCGGTATCGAAAAGGAAAACTACGAAACCTACTATTCGGTAAAGGGCTATGTCATCTATACCGACTATCAAGGTATCAAGCGTGTGGCGTATACCGATTACTACCAGACGAACATTTATGAGATCGCAAAAGCGGCGGTTGCCGACGGTAATTCCGATACGGCATTGGCCACGGTAATCGATTATTACGAAAACAAACGTCTCGCGGCGTACAACGAAAAGTATACGACAAGAAGCCACAAGAACGATACCGCTACCCATGATAAGGGTAAGATCAATTCGTGGTCGAATACCGAAGGTGCGGCAACCATTGCCGGCATCGCCAACACCGATTTCTATTCCTATTCGAATGGACTTATCGTACGTGAAGTGGAATACAACCTCTTTAACGGCACGCGTGAACCCGTTACCATCATTCAAGCTGGCGATACCCACCTCAACTACGTAAACGACCGCGACTGGGAAGAACAGTCGACCTGTATCCTCGCAACCTATAAAGGACGTGAGTGGAACCGTAACGGTAGTTCCGTTCCCGCAATCAATACCTTTATGCAGTTCGGCAGTATGTTCGACCAAATGGTCATCACCGGTGACGTTCTCGACTACTTCTCGTGGGGCTGCGGCGAAATGGTACAAAAACTGATCGTTGACCGTGCCGACGGCATTCTCATGGCGATCGGTAACCATGAACCGGCAATCCATATGCAAAACGTTTCGCACACCTGTAACACTTCGAGCGACCTCAATTATGTTCACCAGCGTTTGTCCGAATTCTGGCCCAACGATACCAAGTATGCGTCCAAGATTCTTACCAACGACAATGGCGAAGAAATGGTAATGCTCGTTGTAATCGATAACCAAGCACACTACTTCCAGTGGGAAGAAATCGCAACCGGTTTGACCGCCGATATCGCAACGGCAAAAGAAAAGGGTCTTAAGATTCTTATCTTCACTCACTGCCCGATCTCGACCCGCGGTGGTAGCGAAAGCGATATGTGCCAAGTATTCTACCAGTCAGGCGACTTGGGCGGTTTCACACAAAAAGACGATAACGGTTATGCTGTAATCGAACTCGGTACGAAAGAATCCGGCTCGACGAGCAACGAACTCGATAAACGTGTTTATAAGCTCATCACCGACAATGCCGATATCATTCGCGGTGTATTCTGCGGTGACTATCATAACTTTATGTATAACGAAATCAAGGGTACCGATGCCAATACGACCATGATTCCGCAGTACATTTCTTCTGCCAACGCATACGGCGCGCGTGTAACCAAGATTACCATTAAGTAATCGGACACAAACACCTTGTGTTGACAAAACGGAACAATGATTTCGAAAATCGCAAAAAGTGTTCCTACTTTCCTTGCGGCGGGGTAAAACCCGCCGCATATAGAAAAAGCGCGGCTTGTCCGCGCTTTTTTCTTTTCAAAACGGATCCTCGTCAATCTGCACAAAAAACGATTACATTTTTTGGCATAAAAAATCAAATGTTCACATCTTTTGTGTTTTTTTTTTTTTTGCGGCGGATGTATAATGATAAGTATGCTGGGATACATGTGATAGTGGCAAAATATCCCACAAAAATAACCGCACTGTTTCGATAAGAAACAAGAAAGGAAAACAACCATGACGAGAATGAAACGAAAACTTTTATCCGTTTTGCTCGCTCTCTGTATGCTCATCGGACTCGTTCCGACGATGGCATTGCCGACGCTGGCGCTCCCGCCAACCGTACCTTCTGTCGATATCGTCGGAAGTGCCGAACTCACGCGCAAAACAGATTCCTTGACCTTCCATTTGACGAGGATATCCTCTAAATACTCTCTGCGCCTTTATCGCGACGAAGGTCAAACCGAATACGGTGACGATTACGTTGACATGCTTTCGCTTACCGATGATGGAAACTATATATTTCCGTCAAACGACGCTTCTGCTATGAAAACCGACTATCGAAAGCCGAACGGCACGATAGCTCCCGGCAAATATATAGCTGTGCTTTTTGATAGTAATGGAACCAATTGCGCATCCGACAAAGTTACCGTCCTCGACTATGATGCTATCTACTATATGAAAGACGGTGGAGAGGGCGACGCCACAAGTTACAACGACCCCGCCGGTTCTGCTGAAGCTGTCGTAAATACGATCAACGACGACGGATGGAAAACCGGCAATGATGTTCTCGTCTATATGTTGCCGAACGATATTAAAATCGGATCTAAACTCACCAAGGATGAAATTATGTCCATGGCGCAACTCTATCATGAGGTACATCACGACGCGAATATCACCTATACGACCTACGGGTACAATGATGAGGACAAGAATTACGCCGTTCTTTCGACCTGCAATCAGGTCCCGGAAACAAGCAAAGGCGCGTCTATGTATGGCACGACCCATACGAAGTTTTTCTTCCCACAGGGAAACGAAACCTTCAAAAATATCGCTCTGCTCGATACGAATGTACTCGGACACAGTGAGTTTTATTTGCAAGGTTACAACGTAGAATTCGAAAACACGCCCATGTATAAAACCACTTTCAATACCGCGAATCCCGACTATGTGACCGTTGCTAAAAAGCAGAAGGTCAACCTCTACAGCGGTACCAACCGCGTAGGTCACGGCACGCTCGGTTCGGGCGGTCGTGTTTCGATCGACGACGGTTCGCTCTTTTCCGCTCTTGTGTTCGGCGGTTATACCGACGCGGGAAGCACCCAAACAATGGGCAGCGACGTTGCGTTTGAAATCAACCATACGTCGGTCGGCACCGTTTCGCTTGCCAACACGGCGGGAAAAATGGTATATGCCAAAAACGTAAACCTTATCTTGAACGATTCGACCGTAACGACCTTTAATTCGCAAGGGTATACGGGATTGAATTCGACCGTCGGCGGCGCGGTACAAGTGATCCTCAACGGGAATTCGTCGATCACGACCTGTAAACCCACCGAAAAAGCGGTCGGCTCCGACGGCGAAAGCGAAGTTCCGCTCTATATCGTAAAAGCCGCATCGGGCGTCACCCTCGACGTCACCGAAACGGCGGGCGTTTATAGCGTCACCTCGACAAGCGGTAAAGTTTGGGCGAAAGATTCCGACCGTAACATTATCGCCTCGGCAGACGGCAAACTTACGCTCCCGAAAGCAGGCACCTATACCGTGACCGCGACCGAACCGAGCTATTACGACGGCGAATATTATCTCAAAGCCGGCGCAAGCGGTGATGGACGTTCGTATGATTCTCCCGCGCCGACGGTTGATAAGTTTATCGAAAGCCTGAAAGCCGACGGTTTGGATTATGACGACGCATATGTTTGCGCGTATGTCGTTCCGAAAGACGGTCAGCCCTCTCTCGAAGTGGGAACGACAATTACGAACGACAATCTCAAAAACGATTTTGTCAGCCGTTCCAACAGTGCGGCGCATAAGGCACGTATCAAATATACGACCTATAATTACGATGACGAATCGAAAAATTACGCGGCACTTGCCCTCGGCGATACGCTTTTGTATCAAAACAATGCCGCCACTCTTTTCGCACAAGGCAACGAAGAATACGAAAATATCGCGACCATTGACGTGCGATACGACGGTACGACCGAAATTTATGCACAAGGTTACGATTTGACTTTGAAAAATGTGAAACGTTTGCGTGTGAGTGCTTCCGGCGCAGGACAAACAGCGGGTTCTCTTATCGCGCTCGGTGACGGTCCCCTTATTTATGCCGGTATCAACCGCGCGGGATTCGGTAGCTTTGGAAACGGCGGTCGCGTTGTATTGTATAGCGGAACCCAGCCGTTTTCGTTCGGCGGATACAGCGGCGCGCAAACCGAAAATTATACGTGCGTTATGTCCGACGATATGACGCTCGAATTGAATGATACTACCATGTCGAACGCTTATCTTACCTGCATGGCAGATTCAAAAGGCGCAACTTATTCAAAGAACGTCAATCTCGTATTGAACAATGCGACGATCACGACGTTACATTCGAAAAATACTTCCACCGCCCTCGACACCAAAATCGGCGGTGCGATCCAGATTGTTTTGAATAACGGTTCAAAGATCACCAATAACAAACTCACAAGCGGTTTTACCGATTTGGAAGGCGAGGCGAACGTTCCCGTGTACATCTTAAACGGTTCAAGCGGCGTTAAACTCGACGTGACCGAAACCGCAGGTGTCTATACCGTCCTCGGCGATGGGGAAGTGGCGGCAACTTGCGGCGCCAAGACCTATTTCTCGACCGACGGCGTTTTGACTCTTCCCGAAGCGGGCACGTATACCGTCGTTCCCAATAAGACCGAAACCCGCTACGTTATGTACGGTGCCACGGGAAAAGGTCTTAGTGCAAACGACCCCATGGGCAGCACAAAAGACGCGATCGCCGCAATCGAAGCACAGGACTGCTACGACGGCGAAGTCGTTATCATGAATAATCCCGCCTGTGAGGGTACGTATTTCGAAGTAAACGGCACCAAGACGAAGTATACTTTCTGGACAAAGCCCGACGCTCATACCAAGCCCATAACCGTGCGCGGCGAAAAGGGACAGGATTCGGTTCTCGCAACCCAAGAAAACATAAACACCGGCGATATCGTAATCCACGGTCCGACCACCTTTACGAATATTACGCTTCTTCGTATGCGTGATTGCGACGAAGGCGTTATGTCGGGCGGCTATGACCTCACCTTGACAAGCAGTGTGCTTCTGAAAAGTATCAATAAAACTTATCATCCGGACCAAAGCACCGTATGGTATTTCGATTCGAAATCAACAATCTTTGAAAGCTACACAACGTTCATAAAATTCGGTTCGGGTCGTGTGGCAAAGAGCGGAGACGGCGGCAAACTGACAATAAACATTCCCAAAGCGCTGACCCTGTTTGCCGAACACAACACTACCGCCTCGAACTATTCGAACAATATGACCTTGAAAGTCGACAACGGCAATAACACCCTTTCGATCGACTGGGCGAGAGCGGCAAGCACCGTTTACGGCAAAAACCTTAATATCGTTCTCGATAACGTACAGTCGTTCACACAGAAATTCCCGACGGCTGCCAACAAAGCCACTGTCAAAGGCGATTTGCAGGTTATCCACGGCAAATCTCTTACCTACGAAAAACCCGAAAACATGATCGTTGAGGGCGGCGTTTACGAACTGATCACCGACGAGGTCGGTAAGATCGACGTAACGGGCGAAAGCGGCGTTTACACCGTTTCGGGCGGTAAGATTGCCTGGACGCAGACCGACGACAAGAGAGCGGTTTACTACGGCGACGAAACGCTCACCATTCCCTCGGCAGGGCAATATACCGTTCATTTCGCCGAAACGCTCGACGAAATCAAAACCGCAATCATCGCACCGACCGACCTTGACCCCGGCTACGAATTCCACGGCTGGCTCGATGACGGCAAAGGTACGATAACCGCCGATATTCCGTTCGTTATGATCACCTATTTCGTTTCGGAAAGCGCGGGCAACGACGAAAACGACGGTAAGACCGAAGCGACCGCCGTTAAGACGATACTCAAAGCGGCAGAGCTGATTCAGGATGACAGAAATGCCGTGGACGTCGGCGGTGCGATCATGCTCCTCGATAACGTAACCGCGATCACATTGCCGGACTATACGACGCGGCTCACGATCCGTTCGAAAGACGGTGCGACCCTTGCGGGCGAAAACAATGTGATCGATTTGGATGTCAACACCACGATTACCATCGAAGCCGACCTTGCAAAGAATCAGACCATCAAAACGGGTCAACCCACCGACTTGATTCTTATGGGTAAAGTCGATCCCGAAAATCCCGTTACCGTGATTTCCGACGGAAAAGGCACCACAACTCTCACCCTCAAAGGCAAATACGTTAAAAAACTCTATACCAAGGGCAGTGATAACGCGGCTCTTTTGAATCTCGAAATCGACGGCGGCACCCTCGAAAATCTCGTGGTAGGCTCGACCGACTCGAACGATGCCGTGATCAAAGGCGATATTGATATCAATGTAAAATCCGGAAAATTTATCGCCATGACCGCCGGTACTTCCAAAAATATCAATGCACAGGTTTACAGTTTCCGATACGTCGCCAACGCCAATACTTACTATTTCGGCGGCAAGAGCGAAACCTTCGACGGTAAAACCGTTACCGAATGGGTCGACAAGACCACCGAAGTGACAGCCGATTCCGAAACACTTCCGAACGTTATGTTCAGGAATCGAATCGTAATTCGTTCGTCCGACACCGAAAACACCATCGAATGGACGGGTATGGACGATGACTACAACTACAGCGGCAACAAGACGCCGTATGTCCTCTATTCGAACGGCACCGAAGTCTACTACGGAAAAGACGGTATAATCAAAATTCCGAAAGCGACCGTTGATGTCCTCTGGACCGATACGTTCGACTCGTCCAAACTGCCCGCTCCGAAGCTGGACGACGGCTATCTCTTCGACGGCTGGCTCGACGACGGCAACGGAAAATTGACGGCGAAAGTCCTTCAACCGCAGGATTACTACGTCGACGAGCAAAAAGGCTCCGACGAAAACCGCGGAACGAGTGCTGCCGCTGCCTTTAAGACCATGGAAGCGGCGTACGATGCAATCGTGGCTGCAAACGCCGGTAACAACAATTTGTTCGGTACCGTTCATATCCTCGGCAAGGTTAAATGGACTTCCCGCTACGCTTCCGGCAGTAAACTCTCGATTGTCGGTGAAAACGATTCCGCCGAAATTTATGTGACGTATGACAAAGATTACGAATTATCTGTTCTGACCAACACCACCATTGAGAACGTGAAGCTTTCGGCTGCAGACGATGCCGATATCACCATTCTGTCGCCGAAACAGCTCGTGCTTCGCAACGTGACTGTCGACGAAAAATCGACGCTTACGCTTATAGTTCAATTAAATCAATTAAACGGCATAGTAGAATCCGAAGCGACCGGCTATTCGCTCGTTCTCGATAACGTCGACGCGAAACTCACGGTTCTGGCGGCGGGCGATATGGGTGCCGACGACACGGTTATATCCAACATTCTGCTTTCCGATACGACTGTCGAAACCTTTATGCCGGCTGCATTGGATGGGCAGACGATGAGTGGCAATGGCTCTGAAATAACGTTCGACGGACACTCTCACTTCAACATCCTCTGCAACAACGGCGCGACGATTAAGAACCTTGCGAAAGAATATCGGGGAATGTCGTTGACCTATACGTCCCTTAATATCTACGTCAACGGCACCATGGTGACCCCTGCGGGCTTCAACTCCGAAACCGACAGACTTGTGATAAACGACGACCCGAATACGACCCTCACGATCACCGATAAAAACGGTACGGTCGGCGTTATCACCGACGTCGAAGAAGACGGCGCACTCCCGATTGCCGTAAACGGCGACAGCGGGTTCATCTACATTGCCGATTCGTATGACAAGCATAACGGCTTGGATCTCGCCCCCTACGCACCCTATAAGGATGAGAAATACGATGGCGACGAATACGCCGACTATATCAACTACCGTAAGCCTCTCACCAACACCTACAAAAAGCTGACCGAAGATAAAGAACTCAACGTCGTATATTACGGCGGTTCGGTAACCGCAGGCTACGGCTCGTCGAATGCCGAAACGTATTCGTGGCGTGCTCTCGTCGGTCAGTGGCTTACCGAAAACTTCCCGAACGCAAGCGTAACCAATGTCAATCGTGCTTCGGGTGAATCGGGCACGCGTCTCGGCTTCCAACGTTTGCGCAGTGCCGTATTGGATGCACAACCCGATCTCCTCTTCTTCGAATACACGATAAACGACAGTTATGACAGCTACAATCAGTCGCTTTCGAATAAAGAAGAACTTTTCAAATCGCAATGCGAAACCATTCTGCGCGAAGTTAAAGAAAAACTTCCGAACTGCGATATCGTTATGATCATCGTTACCGATGTCGGAAAAATCACAACAAACCGCAACAATACCGGTATCGATCGCTTGCACGCCGAGGGCAAGATTCACGAAACGCTCGCTCGTGCTTATAACGTTCCGTCGCTGTGGGTTGGCCCCGCCCTTTCGAATAAATTGAAAGGCACGACTTCCGACGAATGGAAAGCCGATTGGAGCAATTACGCAATTGACTCGGTTCACTTGAACGACGCTGGCAACAACGAATACTTCAATGTTATTCGCGAATACCTGTATAATGAACTCTTCTGCACAAGCTACGACGGAATCGAATCTCGTTACGACGAACTTCCCTTGGTGCAAAACACCCTTATCGACCCCGAACGTCACGATGTCGGTGCTTCGCGAGAACTGATTACGGCGTCCGAAGCGCTCGGTGGAAGCGGATTTACCTATAACGCGTCGATATTCAGTGGAACCCCTGCCGTTCAAAGCTACGGCGGACACGGACTTGTCGCAAGCGGCGCGGACAGCGTGTTTGTTTATAAATTTACCGGTACCGATATGTCGATCTTCTCGAATTATTATACGAGCAATAAGATCATGGTGAAGATTGACGACGGTGAATACGAAACGATCACGGGCTTCGGTCATGCTCCTACTGTCATTGCCAAAGATTTGGCATCGGGTGAGCATACCGTATATATCAAGGAAGCCCCGAATCAGTCTGCACGCCTTGCCATCGGTATTCTCTTCACACGTGACAGCGCAAAGAATGTTGCCGCAGGCACAGCATTTACGGGCTATTCCGACAAGGCAAACTACACGATCAAGCTCGCAACGAACGGAATCTATAAGCTTGCCAAGGCGGCAACCGTCGGCGAGGCGGTCGAACCGCTCTATGATTCGTTTGTTGTCAATAGCGCTTTGTTGAATAATACGCCTAAGACGTCGGAAACGCCGATCACGCTCGGCTCGGTCGTAAAAGCGACGGGCACGGCGGCAAATGATTATTTCAACTTCCTCGGTGTACAGATTCGTTTTGCCGACACCGAAAATAATGTCGAGCAAGGTTTGCGATTTGTTGTCGAAAAGCAGAAAGATAACCCCGCATATTTGAGTAACAATTACGTCGAATTCGGTATGGTCGTACTTCCCTCGGCATATCTCGGCGATACGCGTACCTATGCCGACTACAACGCCGACATCACCAACAGCACCTATCAAGTTGTCGGCGCGGATAAACTCAAGAAAGGCTCGACCCACACCGTCGGCGAAAAGACCTATAATTCCGCAACGGTTGTCGGCAAGAAGATCTTCAAGGAGCTTGATTCGACCCAATGGTACACGACCTGTCTTACCGGAATTTCCGATACGGGCTACGGAACCTATTATACGCTCCGTCCGTATATCACGTATACGTCAAACTTTGATAAACAAGTACATACGGCATACGCCGACGCGTTCCGTTCCAACGTCTACGAAGTGGCAAAGATGATCCTTGCCGACAGCACAGCCGACGAGAGCGCAAAGACTCTTGCAACCGGCATCGTTTTGGCCGTTGAGGGCATGTCCCAAACGACCGAAGAATAAGCTGTAAGATTCGATACCGAGGCGCTCTGCGCCGAGAATCGAAAAACGAAAAAGACGGAAGCAACGCTTCCGTCTTTTTTTTGCTCGAAAAATTAAAATATTTTCTCATGATATGATACCTATAAAGTAGACATTTAAATACGGGACACCTTGATGTATAAT
>CAYNXA010000038.1:0-11242 GCA_964401015.1 uncultured Oscillospiraceae bacterium | reverse complement strand
ACAATACTTCGCCCGCGCCGGGTTTCGGCTTTTCGATCGTTTCGATCCGCAGATCGCCTTTTCCGTAAAATACCGCTGCTTTCATAAAAAAGTCCTCCGTAATTTGTTCGATTTGTTTATCGTTCACACCGTTCGGCTTCTTTCGTTTTTTCTTCCGTCATTCGGGCAGTCGACAGGCGACCGCCGTTCGATTTTCGTAGTAGAATACGTTTTCAAATCCGCATTTTTTCAGCATGGGAATCAATCGATCGAATCCGTGCGCCACATTTTCCGCAATATGCGCGTCCGACCCAAACGTTATCAAATAGCCTCCTAAAGCGCGATAGCGCTCCAATATCCAAACTTCGGGCATAAATTCGTCGTAATAGGCGCTGTCCAGACACGATGTATTGATTTCCAATGCCGCCCCGCGCGCAATCGTGCGCCGCAAAATTTCGTCGATTTTTTCTTCGTATCGGTGTACGTCGTATTCCAAATGATACTTTCCGTTGATATAGCGGAACGGACAGGTCAAATGCGCCAAAACATCAAAATCGCAGGTTGCGATCATATCAAGCATATCGTCGAAATAGCGGGTTGCGAAAGCGTCCAGATCGTCCTGTGTAAATTCCGAAAAATCAAAGGGCGCATACGGTCGTTCGAGATTCGGATAACGCACGGCGTGAACCGAACCGATGACCGTGTCAAAGGGTCTTGCGTGCAAAACGTGTGATGCATCTTGGGGATACCACATGCTCTCGCCCATTTCGATTCCCGCCAAAATTTTCGGTTTTCCGCCGCACATTCCATTCGTCTTGCGAGCATCGTCAAACGATTCGCAAGCAAGCTTTTCCACGTCGAGCGTCCGACAATATTCCACATCGCAATGATCGGTAATACAAATGACGTCAATATTTTTATCGACAGCGCTTTTTGCCATTTTTTCGATCGGATCGCGTGCATCGTGCGAATGTTCGGAATGCATATGCGTATCGGGCAAAATACCGTCCGCAATGCGCGGTTTCAACTTTCCGGTCGTTTCGATGATGTCGGCGTCGAACCGTTCGGTTGCCTCACGCAATTGATCGGAATCGGATAAGATCCAAATGCCGAGTCGGGCAACCGTCTTGACACGCTTGCAAAGTTCCTCGTTTGCCGTTGGAACCTTTACCCAACTTGTCGCCGCGCACCGATACGGAAGCCATACGGCCAATCGTTCTTTCGAAATATGCTCTGCAAGGAAAGCTATTGCCTTTTCGTCGCACGCACCATCAAAATGAATTTCCGCGTCGGGAAAACGATCGGCAAGGCTTATCGCTGTTTCGAGCGTTGCACAGGTAAAGGCAACCGATGCTCCCGACTGCGCGATTTCGGTAAACATCGTTTCTTTCGCATCATCCGAAAATCGTTCGAATTTGTTGGCGATTTTAACGCGCAAGGAATTTTTCTCGGCAAAAGCCAATACGTCCCGCAACAGCGGGATCTTTTCGCCCGCAAACTTCGGCGAAAATCCGATACCGAAATCGTATTCGCACGCTTTTGCGTAATCGATCGTACCGATCGGAATTTCGGTCAACATCGGGGTTCCGTCGGGCATACGCGCCGTTCGGTTGATCGTTTCGTCGTGCAACAACACGATTTTGCCGTCTGCCGTAACATTCGGGTCGACTTCAATATACGCATACCCTTGTGCGGCGGCACAACGAAACGCACTCATGGTATTTTCGGGCGCTTCGGTGCTCACCCCGCGGTGGGCTTGAAACAGACACTTCATTTTTTATGCTCCTCTTTTTCTTCTTGTCTTGACAAAAGTTGTTCTACGTTGTATTATAGAATAAAACGATAAAAAAATCAAGCTTTGCAGCGCATAATGAAAATTCGCTCAAAATTATGATTGTTTTTGAGGTAAAACGATGAATCAAGAACGAGAAAGACAAATTCTCAAGCAAATATTAAAAAACAAGCGCGTCTACGTCAAAGAACTTTCCGAACAACTGTATGCCAGTGAGCCGTCGATTCGGAGAGACCTTTTGCATTTGGAAAGCCAAGGGTTGGTAAAGCGCGTACACGGCGGTGCGATTTTGGAAAACAACAACATCTCCTCGGCAAAAATTCCTTTCGTCGTGCGTGAATTGGAACAAAGCGATGCCAAAATCATCATCGCGAAAAAAGCGCTTTCCTATATTCACGATAACGACGTTCTTTATTTGGACGCTTCGTCCAGTGCCTATGCACTCGTACCCTATTTAACCGCCAAAAACAATTTGACCGTTATTACCAGCGGACTGAAAGCAGCCGAAAGGCTCTGCGAATACGGAATCCGTGTTCTCTCTACCGGCGGTCGATTGCTTTCCGAATCCTTATCAATGGTCGGTGACGAAGCCTATGCGCTTATCGACCGTTACAACGCCGACGTGTGCTTTTTTTCCTGCCGCGGACTGTCATATGACGGTGCCCTTACCGACATTTCGGTCGACGAAGATCACGTTCGTCAGCACATGATTCGTTGCTCGGCGCAATCGTTTCTCTTGTGTGCAAGCGAAAAATTCGGAAAAAGCTATTGCCATAATCTCATCCACGCGTCAAAAATCAGCGGCATTTTGTCCGAAAAAGAACTCCCGCAACCATTGCAAAGTTTCTTTCCCCGTCCGAGCAATTCGAATGAAACGCCCTGATAATCCGTCATAAAAATCCCCACAACGTAAAAATAAGGAGAAACAATATGAAAATTCGTGTCAAAAAATTACGTCCCGAAGCTACCCTCCCCGTTCGTGCAAGCGAAAACGCCGCCGGTTACGACTTGTGCGCTTGTATCGATACGCCGTCGCTCACAATAGCAGTCGGCGAAACGGTCAAAATCGGCACCGGTCTTGCCATCGAAGTGCCCGACGGCTATTTCGGCGCGATCTTTGCCCGAAGCGGCATTGCCGCCAAGCGTGGGTTGCGTCCCGCCAACTGTGTCGGCGTTGCAGATTCCGACTATCGCGGCGAATATATAGTCGCACTCCATAACGACTCCGACCGTGAACAAACAATCGAAAAAGGCGAACGGATCGCCCAACTCATTATATTACCCTATCTCGCCCCCGAATTCGAAGAAGCGGAAAGCCTCGACGATACCGAACGCGGTTGCGGTGGATACGGCAGTACGGGAAAATAAGCACCGTCATACAGCGATCGCTAAACCATGCGGTCGCTTTTGTTTTTGCACATGAATAAAAAAGCCTTCCTTTCGTTCATTTTATAAAACCGACTTCTTTTCCGCATACGCCATTTGTATTCCCATTTTTTAAGTAGGAATACTTTTACGGCCTCGTTTTAGCGAAAATCGTTCTCCGCATTATCCTCAATCGACAAAACTGATTTTGACAAAAAATTCACAGATTTTCGGTACGTCAAAATAGGACACTTTTTGTTTTCCTATCGCTTTACTATGATTAAACGATCACCCCGCGGTTTTTATTCATAATGTGTTCGATTTTTTTGATTTTTTTCAAAATATTTTCGTTTTTTCCCGTTTTTCCGAAAAAAATCTCGTTTTTCGCTCTTGACACGGCTCAAAATATGTTGTAACATTGTATTGTAAAATCATTGTAGGATTGTCGAAGAATGTGTTCTCATAAAATATGCTACTGTTTTGGAGTGAAGCCTTTTTGAGTAAAATCGTTGTCTCCGATGTCGACGGCACCTTGATCTACAAAGGAGCGACTTTTAATCGCGCGCGTTTTCCGCTTATGCTGGAACGTTTGCGACAAAACGGCGCGTCGTTTGCCGTTTGCAGCGGTCGCAGCTATTCCGAACTGGTTTCGGTACTGTCCCCCTTTGACGACAAGATTTTCGCAATCGGTTGCGACGGCGCCTGTACCTGCGAAAGCGGTACGCTTCTTGACGGTCGACCGATCGACCCGCCGCTATTGTCGGAGCTTGTCGCTTTTCACAAAGCTCTCGGCTGTGCCGCCGAGCTTCACGCCGTCAATACCGTCTACATCATAGACGCCCCGTTTGCCCTTTATTCGGGCGAGACTCGCCGACTTGTGAACGTTGTACGCCTCGAAAACGTCGAAGCGATTTCGGAACCGATCTACAAGGCGACATTTTACGGAAAAATCACAGAGCCCTGTACCGTTCCCGCGCTCCGTCTTTGCTATCGGTCGAACGGTGTTGCCGAATACGTAAACGCCGCCGCGTCAAAGTACGCCGCCGTGGAATCGTTGCTTGCACGCCTTTCCCTTTCGTTTGATGATCTTTTGTATTTCGGCGACGGAAAGAACGATGCCGAGCTTTTGACGTCGGCAGGTCGTTCTTACACAACCTATTGTGCCGACCCCGCTGTTTTTTCGCTTACCGAGCACCATACGCGCGACGTAATCGGCACATTGATCCACCTGTGCGACAGCGGATCGCTTTAATGCCGATTCTCTGCCACCCTTTTGGGTTCTCGTTACTTACCGACGCCCTATTGTCGAATCCAATTCGTTTACTTTTACTTTGCAGTGAGGAATAACCGATCATGAAAAATTACAAAATCACAGACTTTCCGCGAACCGAACGTATCGGTCGCCTGATCGACGCTCTTTACGACCATCTGCCCGAGATCGAAGCCGATCGCGGCGTTCTCATCACCGAATCCTATAAAGCGACCGAGGACGAGCCGATTATCGCCCGCCGTGCGCATGCTTTTATGCACATTTGCAAAAACATTCCCATTACGATTCGCGACGGCGAGCTTATTGTCGGCAGTGCAACCAAATCGCCGCGCGGCTGTCAGGTTTTCCCCGAATATTCTTTCGAATGGCTTGAAGCCGAATTTGATACCGTCGAGCACCGCAGTGCCGACCCGTTTCACATTTCCGACGAAACCAAAGCCGCCTTACACGAGGCTTACAAATATTGGAAAGGCAAAACCAATTACGACCTTGCCTCTTCCTACATGTCCAAAGAAGCCCATACGGCAATCGAACACAACATGTTCACACCGGGCAACTATTTCTATAACGGAATCGGACACGTGACCGTCAACTACGGAAAGATCCTCGAAAAAGGCTTGGACGGCATTATCGCCGAAGCGAAAGAGGCTCGTGCCGTTCTTTCGCCCGAAATGCCCGATTACATAAAGCACACGCAATTTCTCGACGCGGTCGTCGAAAGCTGTACCGCCGCCGAGCTTTATGCCACGCGCTACGCCGAACTTGCTCTTTCTCTTGCCGCCAAGGAATCCGACCGCAAGCGCAAAGACGAATTGCTCCTCATCGCGTCCAACTGCGCACGTGTGCCCAAGAACGGTGCGCGAACCTTTTACGAAGCGTGCCAGTCGTTTTGGTTCATTCAAATGTTGTTACAGGTCGAATCGAGCGGACATTCCATTTCGCCCGGACGTTTCGACCAATACATGTATCCCTATTTCAAGAAAGACCTCGATGTGGGCACCGTCACCTACGAAGCCGCACAAGAGCTTCTCGACTGCATTTGGGTCAAACTCAACGACCTCAACAAAGTGCGCGACGCCGCTTCCGCCGAGGGATTTGCCGGATACAGCCTGTTCCAAAATCTGATTGCCGGCGGTCAAACGCCCGACGGGCGCGACGCAACCAACGATCTTTCGTTCATGTGTATTCAAGCGACCATGCATGTCCGTCTGCCTCAGCCCTCTTTTTCGGTTCGCGTTTGGAACGGCACACCGCATGAGTTCATGATAAAAGCCGCCGAGCTCACCCGCACCGGTGTCGGACTCCCCGCCTACTATAACGACGAGGTGATCATCCCCGCCCTTTTGAATCGCGGACTCACCATAGAAGATGCGCGCAATTACAACATCATCGGTTGCGTGGAACCCCAAGTGTCGGGAAAAACCGACGGTTGGCATGACGCCGCATTCTTTAATATGTGCCGCCCGCTTGAGCTTGTGTTCTCGGACGGATACGACGACGGCGAATTTATCGGCGTTCATACCGGTGACGTAACGAAAATGCGCACATTCGAAGAATTTTACGATGCCTATAAGGCACAAAACAACTATATGCTGAAATTGCTCGTCAATGCCGACAACGCCATCGACGTGGCACACAGCGAGCGCTGTCCGCTTCCTTTCCAGTCGTCCATGGTCGAGGACTGTATCGCACGCGGCAAGAGCATGCAGGAGGGCGGCGCGCATTACAACTTCACCGGTCCCCAAGGCTTCGGCATCGCCAATATGGCGGATTCGCTCTACGCCGTCAAAACTCTTGTTTTCGATCAAAAGAAACTCACCATGTATGAGCTGAAAGACGCGCTCGAGCACAATTTCGGCGAAGATCTTCCCGACAGTGCCGCACAGGCAAAAACGCAAAAAGCGATAAAATGCCTTGCCGACCAAGGAAAGCCGATCACCGAAACGCTCATTCGCGATACCTACAACGGCATTAAAACAAGCGGTATGCAGCCGTTCCAACGTGCCAAGTATCGCAAAGTGCGCGAAATGCTCGAAGCTGTTCCGAAATTCGGAAACGACATTCCCGAAGTCGACGAATTTGCGCGCGACGTCGCTTATACCTACACCCGTCCGCTCGAAACCTTTAAGAATCCGCGCGGCGGCATGTATCAAGCGGGACTTTATCCCGTATCGGCAAACGTTCCGCTCGGCGCACAGACCGGTGCGACTCCGGACGGCAGACTCGCTTGCACCCCCGTCGCCGACGGCGTATCCCCCTCGGCGGGACGCGATACCCACGGACCCACGTCCAGCGCCAATTCTGTTTCGAAGCTGGATCACGGTATCGCTTCCAACGGCACCCTGTTTAATATGAAATTCCACCCTTCGGCTTTGGAGGGCAGAAGCGGACTCGAGAGCTTCGTCGCGCTCATTCGCGCCTATTTCGATCAAAAAGGCAGTCACATGCAATTTAACGTTGTCAGCCGTGAGACCCTGCGTGACGCGCAAGCGCACCCCGAAAAGTACCGTTCGCTCGTCGTTCGCGTTGCCGGTTACAGCGCTTTGTTCACGACCCTTTCGAAATCGCTTCAGGATGACATTATCAGCCGTACCGAGCAAGCCGGTTTTTGAAACACTATATCATTTCTCGGAGAACAGTATGATTGAACAATACTCAGACGTCACAGGTCGTATTTTCGACGTGCAAAAGTTTTCGGTTCACGACGGGCCGGGAATTCGCACCATTGTCTTTTTGAAAGGTTGCCGTTTGCGTTGCCGTTGGTGCTGTAATCCCGAATCACAGGAATACAAAATCCAAACCATGCTTCGTGGCGGGAAAGAAACCACTGTCGGACGCGACGTTACGGTCGAAGAAGTGCTGGAAGACGTTTTGAAAGATCTGCCGTATTACCGCCGTTCGGGCGGCGGCGTGACCCTTTCGGGCGGCGAAACCATGTGTCAACCCGACTTTGCGATCGCTCTCTTGTCGGCGTGCAAAGAATACGGATTGGATACCGCCATCGAAACCACCGCTTGTGTCGAACCCGATACGGTTCGCCGTTTCATCCCCCTGTGCGACCATTTTCTCATGGACATTAAGCACCTAAACAGTGAAAAACATAAATTGTTCACTGCACAGCCGAACGACTTGATCCTTAAAAACGCCGCCCTTTTGGCAAAGGAAGCGCGCGACCTTGTGATACGTGTGCCGGTTATTCCGACTTTCAACGACACGCCCGAAGAAATCGCCGAGATTGCCGATTTTGTCGCATCGCTCGAAACGGTGCATGAACTGCATTTGCTTCCCTATCACCGTCTCGGCTACGACAAATACGTCGGACTTTCGCGCGAATATCCTATGGAATATGTCGAAACGCCGTCAAAAGAGCATCTGGCGCTTTTGCGCACGACCGCCGAAACATTCGGACTTTCGGTCATCATCGGCGGCTGAGCGCGTCGGATCATCGGTTCGGTGTTTTCGCAACATCGTTCGTTTGCTGCGAGGATTCCGATCGTAACAGCATACCCCTGTCGCAAATGTTTGAACCCTCCCCACTTTCTTCCATGAAAGGACTTGAATCCCATGAACCACTATTCCGATATCGACGACCTTGCGAAAATTCTCGATGCCGCCGCCAAACAAAGCGACCATGCCGACGGCGATAAGCTCCGCATTATTCAAGAGCTTGTCCCCGGTAAGCAGATCACACTTGCCCATATCATCGCCAATCCCGACCCGGTCTTGTATCAAAAATTGGGACTGGATCCGACTCTCGACTATTCCCATGCGGCTATCGGTGTTTTGACGGTAAGTCCCGCCGAAACTGCAATCATTGCCGCCGACGTCGGCATGAAAGCGTCGGGCGCACAACTCGGTTTTGTCGACCGCTTCAGCGGAACGCTCCTCATCACAGGCACCATTTCCGAGGTTGAAGCGTCTTTGCGCGCCGTTGTCGATTATGCCCGCGAAAAGCTCGGCTTCAATGTTTGCGAAGTCACGCGCACCTAAGCGTCCGAGACTTTCGCACCCCCAATCGGACTGTCACTATGAAAAAACTTATCTTGATCGGTCGCAGTGAGAGCGGGAAAACCACTCTTATGCAAGCACTTCGCGGTGAGCGGGTGCATTACGAAAAGACACAATACGTCAACCGTTCGAACGTAATGATCGACACTCCCGGCGAATATCTCCAAAGCCGCAATTTGGGCGGCGCTTTGGCGGTTTATTCCTATGAATCGGATATTGTCGGTCTGCTCGTTTCGGCAACCGAACCGTACACGCTTATGAGCCCGAACGTCGTTTCCATGGCGACGCGAGAGGTGATCGGCATCGTCACCAAAGTCGAACAGCCGAACGCCAATCTTCCCATGGCACGTCGATGGCTGGAAAATGCCGGCTGTAAGACGGTTTTCTTTGTCGATTCGGTCACGGGACGCGGTATCGACGAACTTCTCACCTATCTCGGCGGCTCCGCCGAATTTACCATTCGTTAAGTTGGGCATTTGCCCGCTTATATAAGTAACACCATTTTAATCAAAATAAAGGAGAACGAAAAATGGCTTCAGAGTACGCAATTAAGATTCAAATGTGTGAAATCGGCAAACGAATCTACGACCGTGGAATGGTTGCTTCCAACGACGGCAACATTTCCGTAAAAGTCGGCGAGGATCGTTTTCTCTGCACGCCTACCGGTGTATCCAAGGGCTTTATGACCCCCGAATACATTTGCGTAGTTAACGGCAAGGGCGAGGTTATCGAAGCAAACGAAGGCTTCCGTCCCTCTTCCGAAATCAAAATGCATATGCGCGTTTACCGTGAAAGACCCGATGTAATGTCGGTCGTTCATGCACACCCGATGTATGCAACCGGTTTTGCTATTGCCGGAATCCCGCTTACCACCCCCATCATGCCCGAAGCGGTTATCGCACTCGGTTGTGTTCCGATCGCCGAATACGGCACTCCCTCGACCGAAGAAATCCCCGACGCGGTTTCCAAGTATCTCCAGCATTACGATGCGGTTCTTCTTGCCAACCACGGCGCACTTGCTTTCTCGGATTCGCTTCTTAACGCTTATCACAAGATGGAATCGGTTGAATTCTATGCACAGCTCCTCTTTATCTCCAAGCTTCTCGGCGGTCCGAAAGAACTCACCGAAGCACAGGTTCAAAGACTTTACGAAATCCGCCGTCAGTTCGGTATGAAGGGTAAGCACCCCGCCGATCTCTGCCCCAACCTCAAGGCAGGTCTCCCCAAGTGTCCCAACTGTGACGGTTCTTGCAGCGGCGACCACACGAGCGGTTCGGAAGCCGACGTGATCTCCGAAATCACCAAGCGCGTTCTTGCTCAACTGGGCAAGTAATTCCATGAAGGACGATGCGATCCGCGCGATTGCGGACAAGGTTGCTTATGAAGTTTCGTCCCATCGCCCCGCCCTCACCTTTGATACGATAAGCTTGCGCCTTGCAAAGCGCCTTGCCGCCCGCCTCGAAGAACAGTCATTGAAACTCGGCGTACACGCGGTCGTGGCAATTTGCGGCAACGGCGCGCGCCCCGTATTGGTCGAATGTATGGACGATTCTTACATTGCAAGCTACGACGTGGCTTTCAACAAAGCCTATACCTCGGTATCGCTCAAAATGTCCACAATCAAGCTGAAAGAGCTTTCTCAGCCCAACGGCTCCCTTTACGGGATTCAACACACCAACGACGGCAAAATCGTCATTTTCGGCGGCGGTGAACCGCTGATTTGGAAAGACAGATTGATCGGCGGTTTGGGTGTCAGCGGCGGAAGCGAGGAACAGGACACGGCACTTGCCGCGTTCGGCGCTTCGATTCTTTACGAGGAAGCCGAAAAATGTTTATCATAACGGAGTAAAACTATGCAATACAATCAGAACAACATCGAAGAAATCGTAAAGCAAGTTCTGGCAGGTATGAAAGGTGATACCCCCGCGGCACAGCCCGCCAAAGCGGCGCCCGCGGCAAACGGTTCGATTCCGAAAACCGCTCGTGTGGCTATGCTCACCGGTATCGAAAAATTCGAACTCAAGACTTTCCCTATCCCCGAAGTCGGCGATGACGATATTCTCGTAAAGGTCGAAGGTTGCGGCGTATGCGGCACCGACGCGCATGAATACAAGCGCGATCCTTTCGGTCTTATCCCCGTCGTTCTCGGTCACGAAGGAACGGGCGAAATCGTGAAAATGGGTAAAAACGTTACCCGCGACAGCGCCGGAAAATCTTTGAAAGTCGGCGACAAAGTCGTTACCTGCATGATCTTCAAGGACAACCCCGATATTACCATGTTCAATTTGAACAAGCAAAATGTCGGCGGTGCCGACGTGTACGGACTTCTTCCCGAAGATGACGTACATTTCAACGGCTGGTTCTCGGACTACATCTTTATTCGCAAAGGTTCGACCGTATTCAACGTAAGTGATCTCGATCTCGATTCGAGAATTCTCATCGAGCCGTGCGCCGTGTTAATTCACGCCGTAGAGCGCGCCAAGACGACCGGTATTCTGCGTTTCAACAGCCGCGTTGTCGTGCAAGGTTGCGGTCCGATCGGACTTATCTGTATCGCCGTACTGCGCACCATGGGCATCGAAAACATCACCGCGGTCGACGGCAACGAAAAACGCCTTGCCTACGCTCTCAAGATGGGCGCCGACAAGACCGTTAACTTCACCGAGCACAAAGGCATCGAAGCCCTTGCCGGTGCCGTTGAACAGAGCTTCGACGGACATCTTGCGGACTTTGCGTTCCAGTGTACGGGTAGCCCCGTCGCCCACGCCAACATCTACAAGTTCATCCGCAACGGCGGCGGACTTTGCGAGCTCGGCTTCTTTATCAAC
>CAYNXA010000037.1:0-11279 GCA_964401015.1 uncultured Oscillospiraceae bacterium | reverse complement strand
GGCATATCACGCGCGGTATTCGCTGGGATTCCGACCACGCCGTTATTTTTGACGATGAAACTAAGGAAATGGCAAAAGAAATCGTTCGTTGCAACGCGCTTGACCGCACGTACATGGCACTCGACTTTTTTGATGCCAGCATCAACCGTATTTCGGCATGGTGCGTAGGCTTCCGCAGCTGGCAGAAAGCTTTGCTTTCCGCTCTTTGTACGCCCAACGAAAAGCTTCGTGAGCTTCAGGACAATACGCAATTGACCGAACTTATGGCAATGCAAGAATCGATCAAAATGTTGCCGTTCGGCGATGTTTGGGCGCAGTATTGCGAAGAATGCGGCGCTCCTTGCGAATGCACCTGGTTCGACGAAATCAAAAAATACGAATCCGAAGTTCTTTCGAAGAGATAACTTTTCGGACGTGACCGAATACTTTATCGGTTGACGCCGGTATATGAAAAAGCTCTGCTTCTTGTCGAGGCAGAGCTTTTATTGTGTGCGCCAACGGTTACCTGAACGAATCGTTCACCGGCACATGACCGAGTTTTCTTTGTCCTTGCGGACTTCGAAAACTTACGACGTTCTGACTGTATTACGCCTTAAAAACTTTTTATTCGTGCGGCAGAAGTTCGTTTTGCAGAACGCCGCCCGCAAGGTATTCGTTTATGTTGTCAACGGTCGTTTTGGCAATGTTCCGCAAAGCGTCGGAGGTGAGAAAGCCTTGATGAGAGGTGAGGATCACGTTCGGCATGGAAATAAGACGCGCAAGCGTGTCGTCTTGCAGAATGTGCCCCGAATTGTCTTCGAAAAAGAGATCGGATTCTTCTTCGTATACGTCAAGGCAAGCGGCGCCGACTTTTTTGCTTTTGATTCCTTCGATCAAAGCGTCGGAATCGATAAGCATACCGCGCGAGGTGTTGATAATAAAGACACCTTTTTTCATTTTGACGATCGATTCGGCGTTGATGAGATATTTTGTTTCAGGGGTCAGCGGACAATGAAGCGAAAGTATATCCGAGCGACGAAACAACTCGTCAAGCGTTACGTATTGAATGGTTCCGTCGTTTATCGGATAGGGGTCGTAAGCGAGAATATTCATGCCGAAGCCGCGGCAAATGTCCATAAAAGTTCGTCCGATTTTTCCCGTTCCGATAACGCCGACGGTTTTACCGTACAGGTCGAATCCGCACAAGCCGTTGAGCGAAAAATTAAAATCGCGCGTGCGAATATAGGCTTTGTGTATACGCCGCAGAGAACACAGAAGCATTGCCATGGCGTGTTCGGCGACCGCGTGCGGCGAATAGGCGGGAACACGGGCAACCCGCACCCCCGCCGCGTGAGCGGCGGCAAGGTCGACGTTGTTAAAACCCGCGCATCGCAGAGCGATTAGCCCGACGCCGAGCTGCTTTAATTTTTCGATACAGTCGGCGTCGACTTTGTCGTTGACAAAAACAACGGCGCCTCGACAATCGGCGGCAAGACCTGCCGTGTCCGACGATAATTTTGTGTCATAAAACTTGAATTCGATGTCCGTGCCGTCGGCGGCGTTGCGCAACGCTTCTTCATCGTAAGGTTTGGTGTCGAATACGGCGATTTTTGTCATACGTGCTCCTTTTTGCGATTCTTTTGAAAATCCGTTATCCTTGCGCAGAAAAACGCGCGTGCTTGCAACCGTCGCTTGCGCGGCATTTTTCGTGATTGACACATTCGGTAATCAAGCGTTCTCCGTCGGTGTGACAGATGAGAACGGTGTTTTCGTCGATGACGGGACAATACCGTTCCACCACTTCGCGGCGGGCGCGGACATTTTTACGAAAATTTTCGTTTGCGGAATTTTGCGGTTCTTTCATTTTTCTTCCCCTTTCGAATGACGAGTGATTTCTGTGCTATTTTATACGAAAAAAGGGAAAGATATACGTATTAAGCGGACGGTTTTTCGGCGCTTGTGTCGGGCAAAATGCTTTCGGGGGACTCGGCGGATTTTTCGGATATCCCGTGATCAAGCCCGAATCCGTCAACATTTTGCCGTACCATGGCGCCGAACAGGCGGTGCTTTAATCCGTCGTATTCTTTTTCCAAATCATACAGCAAATTCTTCATACGGACGCGTTCCGAATCGCGGTCGGCGGGGCAGGGACTTTCGAGGATCGGAAATCCGTCGGCATGGCGAACGTAATAGCGTATACTTTTTTCGGGACAATAGATCATCGGTCGAATGACCGTTATATCCCGACGGTCAAGGTAGGTTATCGGCGAAAAACAGCCGATTCGACCTTCATGAAACAGATTCATCATAAACGTTTCGACCGCATCGTCGAAATGATGTCCGAGCGCCAAAACGTTGCACCCCTGTTCTTTTGTCGCACCGTGTAGAGCACCGCGTCGCATACGCGAGCAAAGCGAACAAGGATTTTCTTCTTTTCGCACCGAAAAAACGATTTCCGCAATGTCGGTGTGTACAACATGAAAGGGCACTTCGAGCGATTTGGAAAAATCACGCAAAGCGTCGATTTTTCGTAATGCGTCGCTTTTTTCGCAAAAACCGGCGTTATAAAAAGCGGGGTCGATATGGACGGCAAACAATTCGAACCGTTTCGGATAAAACCGTCGCAATTCGGCAAGCAACGAAAGCAAAGTCAAAGAATCTTTTCCGCCCGAAAGCCCGACGCAAATTTTGTCGCCGTCGGCAATCATGGCATAGTCGTCGACGGCACGCCTGAGCGAGCTTAACAGGCGACGCGGATTTCCGTAATGAGTCGGCATGCTATCCCTCCGAAAATATACTGTACCGATATTATACCCGAAGCGAACACAAAAGTAAAGCCGAAAATGCACATTTCGAAAAAGAAAGCGCAGGCGATTGCTTGTTCACAGTTTACGGTTGACTTCGGTCAAAGAATGGTATATACTTATAAAATAGGTGAATGGGTACTTCGACGGTCAAACACGGTGTCGGCTTGCAAGTGGCATTTCATCGAACCCGAAAGAACGGAGGAAAGGCTTGAATGAGGCAAAAAGAACTTCGAAGTCGCGGCGGTGCGGCGCGCCTTTGGTTATTGGCATTCGTTATGTTTGCGGCGGCGGTTGTTTTCGCGGCACGTCTTTTGTGGTTGCAGGTTGCCAATAACGAATATTATACCGAGCTTGCCACTCCGAAAAACACGAAAGTGGTTGCCGTCGAAGCCACACGCGGCGAAATTACCGACCGAAACGGCGAAAAATTGGTCATCAACGTCGGTACGCAGAATATTCGGCTGAACCGTTCGTTGCTTCCTACCGGCGGCGAAGAAAATACCGTTCTTTTGAAATTGATTCGCTTTTTGAACGAGGAAGGAAAAAATGTCGAAGAGCTGGTACCGCTTGACGAAAATAATCGGTATGTTACGCCCGATACCGCCGAAAAGAAACGCGCTCTTGCGGTTTTCTTGCGCACAAGCGAACTTTCCGAAGAAACGTTCGGCGGTTCGGGATTGTATACGCAACTGATTTCCCGCTATAAAATCGAAAAAACCATGCCCGATGCCACCGATGCGGAAATTCGCGCCGTGATCGGCTTGCGCTACAATTTGGAAGCAAACGATTTTGCGGTCGGCAATCCGTATACGGTAGCGGAAAACGTCGACATCGGCACGGTGACTCGCCTGTCCGAGCGGCTGTACGATTTGCCCGGCGTGGAAGTGGCGATCGGCAATTCGCGACGCTATCCCTACGGGTCGTTGGCGGCGCACGTTTTGGGACGCACGGGACCCATATACAGAGTGGAATATGACTCGTATAAAGAAAAAGGCTATTCGATGGATGCGACGGTCGGAAAAGATGGTGCGGAAGCGGCTTTTGAGGAAGAACTGCGCGGGATCGACGGCTATAAAATCGTGGAATACAGTGCCGACAACCGTACGATCTTGAACGAAACGGTATCCGAACAAAATCCGCCGAAATACGGGAAAACCGTAAATTTGACTCTTTCGCTCGGTATGCAACAGACGGCGGAAGAAGCGCTTCGCGAAGTCATCGAAACTATCAATACCCGCAATATACAAAACGGGTCGACCGAACGGTGTAGCGGCGCCGTTGTGGTGGAAAATTGCAACAACGGCGAATTGTATGTGATGGCAAGCTATCCGACGTACAATCAAAACTCCTACCGTGAAACCATTTCGGATATGCTTACCGACGAAACACGTCCGCTTCTCAACCGCGCGTCGGACGGAATATATCCGCCCGGTTCGACCTTTAAGATCGCCACGGCGGCGGCGGCACTCGATGCGGAGGTGATTGACGAAAACACGCGGATTTATGATTCGGGGGTTTATCGCGAATACAGCGACTACCAGCCGCATTGTTGGTATTTTGATATGCACGGTGTCGGTCACGGCTCACAAAATGTGGTCGAAGCAATCAAAAATTCCTGTAACGTTTACTTTTTTGAAGTCGGTCGCCGTCTTGGCGTGGATCAATTGAACGATTATGCCAAAAAGCTCGGACTCGGACAAAAGACGGGCGTGGAGATCGGCGAAGCCGAGGGAATTTTGGCAGGACCCGAATATCGCGCAAGCTTGGGTAAAACATGGAAACCGGGTGATTTGATTCAGTCGGCGATCGGACAGTCGGACAATTCGTTTACGCCCCTTCAATTGGCGTCGTTTTTCTCGACGATCGTCAACGGTGGCACCCGCTACAAGACACATCTTTTGAAATCGGTCAGCGATTTTTCGACCGGTGAGGTGGAAAGAGTGGCCGATACGGTCGTTTTGGATACCGTAGAAATTTCGGACGAAAATTTGGAATTGATAAAACGCGGTATGAAATCGGTTGTCGAGGACGGAACGGCGGCGTCGGTGTTTGTTAATTACCCTTACTCGGTCGGCGGTAAGACCGGTACGGCACAGCGCGGCGGCAATGGGAGCGATAACGCCGTGTTTGCCGGCTTTGCTCCGTATGAAAACCCCGAAATCGTCGTCAGCGTTATTATCGAAAACGGCGAGCACAGCTACACGGCGGCAACGGTCGCCAAAAGCGTGTTTGACTATTTCTTCGAGCATTACGATGAATTTTCCGATTGAGTGATAAATATTCAAAACGGATACCGGAAGGTTAACACAAACGTCGAAGAAACCTCGACAGACTTTGTTATGAGAAAATTTGAGTAAAGACGAGCAACACGCATGAAAGGACACAACTATGTTTTTTCGAAGAAGAAAATCGAATCGCGCCGTCCCACGCGGCACGGCACGATCGACGCAAAACGAAATACAAACGACGACAGACGATGGAATCGAAGCGGAAGAAGAATACGACGCATGGCGCGACCTTACAACGAGCAAAACTTTGCGCGTACTTTTTCCGTTTTTTTGCCTTGCACTTGCCGTTTTCTTGTTGTCGCTGTTCAGCCGAAGCTTTGCCGAGGGGTATTCCCGAACGGTTGGCGGGGTGATTCGCCGAATCCTTGCTTTTTTAAGCGGGTTCTTTCCATTTTCGGTTGCCGAAACGCTTTTTGTGGTCGGGGGAATCTTGTTTGCGGGCGGATTGCTTCGTATATGCATCGAAGCGATACGGAAAGTCCCCGACGCTTACCGCTTCGAACGACGCTTTAATCGTGGCTTGGTCGGGGTGGTACTGATTTGCTTTTCCCTTTACGCTTTGGGCTTTGCTCCTTGCAATCGACGAAAAAGCTTGGAAGAAAATCTGGGGCTTTCGCGCGAAGAGGTGTCGAGTGCCCAATTATATGACTGCGCTTCGTTTTTGCAAAAAGAATTGGACGCCTGCTTGCGTTCGAGTAATAAAATCCGCTATGCGCCCGACGGGCTTTCGGTTTTGCCCTATTCGTATTCGGAATTGAGCGACCGATTGAACAAAGCATATGACGCCTGTTATGACGCCTATCCGTTTTTGACGCGGATCCATGCACCGGTCAAACAAATCGCACTTTCCTCCGCGATGACCTACACGCATATTTCGGGTATTTATATTCCGTATACGGGCGAAGCAAACATCAACATAAACTATCCCGACTACGTTACGACTTTTTCGGCAGCGCACGAAATGGCACATCAACGCGGTATTTCGCACGAGGACGAAGCCAACTTCATGGCGTTTTTGGTACTCTACAACAGTGACGACGAGTATTTCCGCTATGCGGCTTTGATGGAATTGTATGAATACGTGCTGGATGCTTTGTATGAAGCCGACGAGAATGCGTATTTTTCGACGTTGTATCAAACGCCGCGCAAGGCGCTGTATGAGATCATCGGCTTTTCGGAGTTTTTCACTCCCTATTCCGGTTCTGTCACTTCCAAAGTTACCGATATCGTAAACGATACGGCAATCAAATTGCGCGGCGATTCGGGCGGTTCGAAGAGTTATAATAAGATGGTAGAGCTTGCGGTGGCGTATTTCGGGTTTTGAACGACCGAAATGCCGACAAGCTTTTCGAAAAAAATGTGCCATGCGAAAAGCATGGCACATTTTTATACGTTTGCTCCGACACACATTGAATAGGGTGTTCGGTTCGCACATAATCGCATTTTTTATCTTATCCTTGCAATCTTGTAGCTCATTTCAATTTTGCAAAGCGATGAAACAGGTGGACAGGAATGCAATCGCGGTTGCGATGACTTCTCTGCGACGAACAGTTTCTTTTCGTACGAAACCGATGACAAGAGAAACAAGCATTACCCCTCCCGTTACGATCGGATATTGAATCGACGCGGGAAGATGTCGGATCGACAACAGCAACAAAAGATTCCCGACCGTACAAAATACCGCAAATCCGAAACAGGTAGCCAAAGATTTCACATCGGTAACCCATACAACCCGGTTTCGCATTTTAACAAGAAAGATGAGACTTATAACCGTTCCCCATATTTTTGCCCACATAAGAAAATCGAAACTGTCGACGATTGCATAGTTTTGTATCGACTGATGAACGACCGACAAAACGCCGCTCATGCCGTTTAAGATGAAAACGGCGGCGTAATACAGTTTGTTGCCGCTTTTTTGACGAAAGTCGGTTTCGAAAAACAGTGCCGCGATAATCAACACGTAGCATACAAGCTTCATCGGCGTTACGGCTTCGTCACAAAAGACAAGACCGTAAACCGACGGCAACAACATACCGCCGAGCATGGCAAAGACCGAATATACCGACAGATTGACTTGGTTAAAAGCTTTTATGCTTGCCACGGTGTATAAAATTCCGACGGCGGAATATATGCCCGCAAGAAAAAACGAAAGCGGAGAAAAATCCATACTAAGCCCGTTTGTGACAAACAAAACGACAAATCCCAATACGGAAGTGTACAACGAAAACAGCAGGGCGGACGGCAACGAGGAACCGTTTCGTTCTTCGAATTTTTGATTAAACAGAAATTGAAACGAAAACAATACCGTCGCACAGACAAGCAAGAGATAATACATCAGCGATTTTCTTCCTTGGAACTTTGATTGAATGCAGCCGATACATAGCCCGATTGATCGCGCATATGCTCTTCGTATTTTTTGCGCATGGTTTCGTATACACTGTCATCAATGTTCGGTGTGCCCGATACCGATGTCGGCAAAAGCATGTCACCCGCAACTTTCGGAACTGTGCAAGCCGTATCGTTGCGCCATTTTTCCCGTTCTTCTTTGTTGCGCAAATTCGGAATATCCATGGACTTTCCGTCGTTCAAGATCGAACGATAGGCGAACAAGCCGGGCAAAAACATATCCATGGCTTCGTATACGTCGATGATGTCGGCGTTCGGATTGCCCAAAACCTTTTCGGCAAAATGCCACATGCAGTAAAAATCCGAATCGCCGTGGCCGAAAGAACCGGCACTTTCATCGTATTCGCGCGTGGGGGTGTATTCTTCCACATCGCGGTCTTTGTATTCTCCCGAATATTCGTCGTAATTCACGTATATGCGCGATACGTCGCCCATGTGTGCGTCCTCTCGCGCGGATTCCATTCTGCCTTTGCTTCCGTAGATGGAATACCAAATGGAACCTTTGTATAAACCACCGTGAATGCTTTTTACGATACCTCCGTTTTCGAGTGTTACCATTTCAATACCGAACGAACCGCCCTTACAGCCTGTACGCATTTTTCTTTCCTTCATGGTTCCCTCAAAACCGATAACCTTAACGGGACGCAGGGAGGTGGCATGGAGGATCGGACCGAGCGAATGAGTGCAGTAAAAGGTCGAATACATATTGTTGCGCCAATGATTTTTGTCACCGTAGGTGATATCTGCCCAAATCGGTTCGCAATTGTGGATATATTCACACTCCCCGTATTCAAATTCGCCGACTTTGTTTTGTTCGTACAGCTTTTTCATTTCATACGGTGCGGGCATATAACAATAATTTTCGCCGTAGGCGTAGACCTTTCCGGTTTCTTCCACCGTTTCGATCAGTTCGACAGCTTCTTTCATTGTTTGAACCGGCAAAACTTCCGAAAAAACGTGCTTGCCCGCTTTCATCGCCGCAATCGCCAAAGGCGCGTGTTCGTTTGCGTAATTTGCCAAAACAACGGCGTCCATATCGTGATGGATAAAATCGGCAAAATCGTCGTAAAATGTGATGTTGAAATTCTTGCAGTGCTCTTTCTGTACCGCCAAAACTTCCGGATTGTTGTCACAGATCGCCACGATTTCCGCATTGTCGGCGATCTTGCAATAATTGATCATTCCCGTGCCGCGATATCCGCCCACAACCCCTATTTTTACTTTTCTCATGACACATAGCCTCCTGTGCTTTTTGAATTTTCTTGTTCAAGTGTTTATTTGTACACGCTCGGTTCTTTCGTACTTTTCGAACTTCGAAAACTTCCGACGTGCTGCGTATATTTTACCATAAAAAACGCAGTGTATAAATATAAAAAATCCATGTAATTCTATAAAAAAGTCACATTTGTGTTGACAAATCGGGGGTGCCTGTTATAAAATCAAACGGGGTGAACAAAAATGAAAGGCAATATCTGCAAATTTATTCCGAATGACGACAAGGAAGACCTAAGCGTCAATATCTTAAACTTTGTCTACGAAACGGAAAAACAAAGCTTTGAAAATTTCCGCTGCGAAGCGATTTACAAAATGCACTTTGTCGCAAAAGGGCGAGGCAGAATCAATGTGAACGGCGTGATTTACGAATTGAATCGAAACGACGTGTTCTTTACTTTTCCGTCGGTGCGCTATGCGATCGAATCGGACAAGGATTTCGAATATATGTACATCAGCTATTTGGGCGCACGAACCAATCAAATTGCCGACAAGTTGAACATAACGAAAAAGAATTTTCTTTTTCGGGGATTTGACGATTTGTCTTTGGTGTGGAAAAATTCGATTATGGAAGATGTTTCGGTCTTGTCATGGCGCTGTGAAGGTATATTGCTGTACACGTTTTCGTATATTGCGGAGTCGACTTCCGAAAAGAAACGCACCTATACGGAAAGTATGCAGAAAATAAAAAAGTATTTGGACGAAAATTTTACCGATACCGATTTGTCATTGGATAAAATCAGTCAAATTTTTCTCTATAACAAGAAATATATCTCTTCCGCGTTTAAGCGAGAAATCGGAGTCGGAATCGTACAATACGTTTCCGCTTTGCGAATTCGGTATGCATACAGTCTTGTGGAACAGGGGGTTACTTCCGTGAAAGATATCGCTTTTTTGAGCGGATACAACGAACCGTTGTATTTTTCGAAAGTGTTCAAATCGAAAACCGGAATGTCCCCGAAAGAATATATCGCCTCTGTGAAAAAGTGAGGCGATAGAAAAACTGTTCGCGCATCGTAAATCGGTGCGCGATTTTTGAGTTTTTTCGCAAAAAGCATAAAGTCCCGCTGCCCGACGTATGCTGTACGGAAGCGAAGAAATGAAAGCGGGATTATGTATGCGACCGAAAAACGAATTTGCCGCTGTTTTGCTCCTATGTGTCGGTGTGCTCGGCATACGGCTGGCAGACGGCGTGCAAAATTCCAAATGGCGCTTTGGTGAAGAAGATGCCGTATATACGATAGCACCCATCACCGACATAAACCGACAAAACGAAAACAACCGCACGATAACCTTGCGCGATTGGGCGGAAAAACGCTATTATGCACCCGAAAGCGTCGGGCGATAACGCGGACACCATATGCGGAATCGGACAGTTTCGATCGGTCCTTTGCGGGTATCGATCCACCCGCTTTGTGTTTTGTCGCTTGCGGCTTTGTGTTTTGCCGAGCAGAGCATTTACAGTTTCGCGGTGATCTTGTGCGCGCTTCTTCATGAGGCGGGGCATATTGTCGCACTGCTTGCGTTGAAGAAAAAGCCGCGCGAATTATGCTTTTTGCCGGGCGGCTTGGAATTGCGCACCGAGCCGCTTTCCTATCGGGAAGAACGGACGGTCGTGACGGCGGGACCTGCGGCGAATCTTCTCTGCGTGTTGCCGTTTCGGTTGGTGTCTTGCCGTTACGGTGCGTTTTTTCTCTTTTGTGCCGATTGCAGTTTGCTTTTGGCAATTTTCAATTTGTTGCCGTTGCGGGGCTTCGACGGCGCACAAGCTTTGAAATGCTTTTTGTTTTTACATTTTTCCGACGAAAAAGCCTTTCGAATGATACACTTTTTCGAACAGATCGCGTGGGCGGCATTTGTGATCTTTTATGCGCTTTTTTGCCTGTCTTGCGGATTCAATCTTTCGCTAACGGCAATTTTCCTGTATTTGACGGTCACGGCGTACGGCAGAGGGCGCATGACGGCATAAAATGTTTGGGACGAAAAAAGAAGGACTTCCGACGGGAGTCCTTCTTGAAAAATATATATTTTCGGTAATTTGAGGCGATGATAAACGATTTGTTGTGTGAAAAACGTCAATCCTTTTTCTTGGGAGAACGCTGAGAAAGCGGTTGTTCGAAACGGTATTTTTTGGTTTCGGTCGGCACGGCGGTGGGATAATTTCCGTCGAAGCAAGCCGAGCAGAAAGTGCTTTTTCCTTCGATAAGCTCACTCAAGGCTTCTCGCGGCAAATAGGCAAGGCTGTCCGCACCGATGATAGAGGCGATTTCTTCCGCTGTGTGATGATGGGCAATCAAATTGTCGGTCGAATCGATGTCGGTTCCGTAATAGCAAGGGAAGAGGAAGGGCGGTGCCGAAACGCGCATGTGTATTTCTTTGGCACCCGCCGCGCGAAGCATACCGATGATTTGACCGCAGGTCGTGCCGCGCACGATCGAATCATCAATCAAAACGACACGTTTGCCGGCGACTGTTTCGTGAATGGGATTGAGTTTAATGCGAACCTTGTCCAAACGGTTGTTTTGAC
>CAYNXA010000036.1:0-11296 GCA_964401015.1 uncultured Oscillospiraceae bacterium | reverse complement strand
ACAGCACACTTTCCACACTGTCAAACCACGGCTCGCCGACACCGACTGGAATTCCCGTTACGGCGGTTTCCAAAACACAGCCGACACTGTCGTTTTGCCGTTTCGCTTCGAGAATACGTGCTTCCATGTGCTCGGCGGCGGTTTTGTCCAGCGTCGGAAAAACGTCGGGGGAAAGAGAACATAAAAGCTGCGAATCGGCTTCGATGTCCTTAAAAGCGCGGTCGGCAATGCCGCCGCAACGAAGCATATGCGTTGCGATGCGGATCCGCTTTTTTTCCAAAGCACTTGCGACAATACTTCCGACCGCAACCAGCGGAGCGGTCAGCCGCGCCGAAAAATGCCCGCCGCCGCGAAAATCTTCGTAACCGTTGTATTTTTGATGGGCGGCATAATCGGCATGGGAGGGACGCGCCAAAGTACGAGTGCGTTCGTAATCGCCGCTGTGAATGTTGGTATTTTCGATCAGTATCGTAAGCGGCGCACCGGTCGTTTTTTCTTGAAAGACGCCGCTTATAATATGCGGAACATCCGCTTCTTGGCGCGCCGTAGACGTTTCTCCTTGGGCACGTCTGCGATCAAGCTGTCGAACGATTGCATTTTTGTCAATATCGATTCCTGCGGGAAGTCCGTCCAGCGTTGCACCGATTACCGTTCCGTGACTTTCGCCGAAAAGTGTGACGCTCAGGGCGTTTCCGAATGTGTTTTTCATAAAATTCGTAAAATCCTTTTCAAGTCGGTTTCAAACAGTTTGAGAAAGAAGCTCTTTCATATCGTCAAACGTTAGGTTCTCAAGACGGTGTGTGCCGATTTTATCGACGTAAACGACGCGAATGGTTCCGCTGTTTGCTTTTTTATCGTGACAAAGCCGTTCGAACAGTGTGTCGACCGTCTCGTCCGTGCGCGTCGGAAGATTGTATTTTTCCAAAACGGCACGCAATCGCGCGCGTGTTTCTTCACCGCAAAAATACAGCATACCGATCGCAACACATTCACCATGATAAAATCCGCCGCCGGCTTCGACGGCGTGCCCCACGGTGTGTCCGAAATTCAATACGGCGCGCTCGCCCACTTCTTTTTCATCGTTTTCGACATATCGACGCTTGATATGTAAGGCGCCGACAAGTATTTTTTCGATATGCTCACTTGCACTTTGGGTTTCAAGTAGGCTAAACAGTTCTTCGTCGTCGCATGCCGCCATTTTGATGACTTCGGCAAGACCCTCGGAAAAGAGTCGCGGCGTAAGGGTGGAAAGCGTGTCGGGGTCGATCAAAACTTTTTTCGGTTGATAAAAAGCTCCCACGATGTTTTTGATACCGCCGAGGTTGACGGCGGTTTTTCCGCCGATCGACGAATCGACTTGCGAAAGCAACGTGGTCGGAATGTTGTAAAAATCGATTCCGCGCATATAGCTTGCCGCCGCAAAACCCGCCAAATCGCCGACCATGCCGCCGCCGACCGCGACCACACAGTCGCCGCGACCGAAGCGTTTTTCCAACATGGTACGGCACAAAAGTTCAAACGATGTGAGAGACTTCGATGCTTCTCCCTGCGCCACCGTTACGACATGAGGGTTAAGACATTGCCTTGCCACTTCATCGACATATCGTTGCGGCACACCGTTGTCGGTTACGATCAAAACGCGGCGGTCAAGCCGTAATTCGGTGCTTGCACGCGAAAGAACTCCTCGCTCGATTATGATATCATAGGCTCGCTCGCCCAAACGGACGTTAAGGTTCATGATACTCTCCTTGTTTTACTCAAAAAGTACGAAAAGAATCAAAGACGATCGGGCAAGAATTGTCCCATCACGCGCAAACGGTCACAAAAACCGCCTAATTCTTCCAGCATATTGCGTCCTTTTTCGGTATCGATATCGCCCTCGATCTCGGTGTAAAAGTAGTATTGCCATGCGAGGGTCTTCATAGGACGGCTGCACAAGACGCGCATATTGTAGCCGTATTTTCCGATAACGCCGATCGCTTCGGCGAGACAGCCCGCTTGGTTGCGAACCGTAAAAGTCAAAACGCAGTGAACGCCGTCGGTGTGCGGACGGTTTCCGTCGGGACAAAGAACAGCAAAGCGGGTCGTATTGCTTCGATCGCTTTGAATGCCACGTTCCGCAACCGTCAATCCGTAAAGAGAAGCGGTTTCTTCACTGCCGATTGCCGCCAGTGTCTTGTCTCCCGATTCGGCAACGAACTTTGCGGCAACTGCCGTGTTGGTATACGAGATCGGTTCGTAGCCGCGACTTTCCAAAAAAGGCGCGCATTGGGACAATGCTTGCGGGTGACTGTATACTTTCTTGATCTTCTTGGGATCGGCGCCGTCGATCGTCAGCAAATGTTGGTCGACCGGCAATTCATAAATGCCGTTTATCGCCAAATTGCCCGAAAAAATCAGGTCCATGACTTGCCCGACATCACCGGCATAACTGTTCTCGGTCGGCAATACGACGGCATCGGCTTCGCCGCAGGCGGCGGCTTTGTATGCCGAAGCGAAATCGGGGTAGGAAACAGGAGTGCCGGTCTTGAAAATGCGTTTGGCGGCGATCCACGCAAAAGCACCTTCCACGCCGCTGTAAGCGATCCGCATACCGTTGAGCCGGCGCCGCTGATAGGCTTTCGACAGCTCCATCATGTGTTGCTGAAATCGTATGTAATATTCGCGGTAGACATCGTTTTCGATTTCCGACGCGTTACGCGCCAAAAGTGACGCTTCCCGTTCGGGATCTTCGATCGGAAGCCCGTGTTCTTTTTTATATTCGGCGATATCCTCGACCGCTTCCATACGACGACAGAAGAGTTCGCGTATTTGCGCGTCGGTTTCGTTTATGATTTTTCGTGCTTTTTCTTTGGCGTCCATTGTTCCTCCGAAAGTTATCGGTGATAAGTTTATGAGAAAATATGAATGGTTAACAGCGATAACCTATGCGTATATTGTACACCGTACCTTGCTGTTTGTCAAGGCTTTTTTGCAAAAAAATCGCAAATATACGCGTGATATGCGAAAAAATTCCGAACAGCGTCGTAAACGCAAAAAGACCCGCTTGAAAAAGTATTTCAAACGGGTCGAAAACATGTTATTTACGTTCAATCTTCGATAGCGGCTTTACGTGCGTTGATCGAACGGATGAGTTCGGGATCGAATTTGAATTTTCGATCGTAGGTCATAAGACCGTTTACTTCCTGTTCCACGTCGTAAAGCTGGGTGTAGCAGAAGCCGAGGAAATAGGGACTGTCGAGTAATGCGTCGGTAAGTCCGCGATAGCGCGCGATAAACTCTTCGTCATCCTCCGGTGCGACACCGTAGCCCCAACCGGCGTTGTCTTTTTCGGCTTTGCGGATGCCGCCGTATTCGCTCATAAAGAGCGGCTCGCCGCGATAGGTTTGACGGTCCGCGCCGAGTATGCGGTATACCTGATCGCGTACAATGCCTTTGTCAAGCTCGCTGTAATATTCTTTGAATTTTTCGGGGTCTTGCTCGTAATCGTGAACATCGAAAATGTCGCTTACCACATGGAAATTGCCGCTTGTATCGATACACGGACGGGTTTTGTCGAACGTTTTCGTGACTTGATAAACGGTACGCAATATCTCGTTGCATTGATAATAGCGTTCGCCGCCGTCCCACGTTTCGTTAAAGGGACACCAACCGATGATGGCGGGGTGCGAATAGTCGCGTTCGAGTTCTTCCAACCATTCGGGCAAAAAGTGCAAGATCGATTCGGGACGCGAAACGTCCAAGCCCCAGTTGGCGTGCTCACCCCAAACCATATAGCCGAGCTTGTCCGCCCAATAGAGAAAACGCGGTTCGAAGATCTTTTCGTGCAGACGCGCACCGTTAAAGCCGAGTCGCATGGAATAAACAATGTCGTTCTTCAACGCTTCGTCGGTCGGAGCGGTGTAGATGCCGTCGGGATAAAAGCCTTGGTCGAGGACAAAACGTCCGAACACTTTGCGACCGTTGAGCAAAAAGGCTTTGTCGGAAAGAGCGACCGAACGCATACCGAAATAGCTTTCGACGCGGTCAAGCACCATGCCGTCTTTTGCAATCGTGATTTCGGCGTCGTACAGTTTTCCGTCGCCGAGTTCCCATAAATGAAGTTCGCTCAAAGCAATCGATACGAAAGGTTCGGCATTGTCGATCACGACCGATGCGTTTCCGGTTTCTGTGCCTTCGAACGAAGTTTTTACGGTAAGGGTCGCACCGAGCGCTTCTTTCGTTACGGGAAAAGCACAAAGAATCGATTGGGCGGCAACGTCGGGCGTAAATTTAATGTTGGTGATGTGTGCTTTATCGACCGCTTCGAGCCAAACCGTCTGCCAAATGCCGGTGGTACGGGTATACAGACAGCCGTAAGAGTTGTGACGGTCGCTTTGTTTGCCGCGCGGTTGGTTGCCGTTTCGCAGATGATCTTCGGCGCAGAGCGTGATTCGGTTTTCGCCCTCTTGCAGAAAATCGGTAATGTCGAACGAAAACGATATGTAACCGCCGACGTGCTTGCCGGCTTCTTTGCCGTTTACATAGACGGTAGCGGCATAATCGACGGCGCCAAAATGAAGCAGAACGCGCTTTCCGCTCCAATCGGAGGGAATCGTGATTGCTTTTTGATACCAAACACAATCGATAAAATCGGTATAGCCGACGCCCGAAAGAACACTTTCGGGGCAAAACGGTACGTTGATCTTACCGTCGAGCGAATTGCGTTGGAAAAATTCGCGATCTTTGCCCGAACAGCCGTGATCGATTTCAAAATCCCATTCGCCGTTCAAACACAACCAGTCGTTTCGGACAAGTTGAGGGCGGGGATATTCGGTTCGCATGATTTCCATTTTTGAAAAACCTCCTGTAAACATGTATAGTCAAAACAGTATCTCTATACTCAGTATACACGAAAATTTGCCTTTCGAAAATAGAAAAAACTCTTATGCTATTGACTTTTTCTACTGTTTGTTGTACGATAATTGTTGTACGATAAACGTGGAAAGGAGGCGACAAATATGAAGATACTCAAAATCAAAACCGCGTGGCCCGAAAGTGACGGCTTTTTGCTTGAACGCACCAACCGAAACGAATGTGTCTTTATTCACATGTGCTCGCGCGCACTGCTCAACGAAAAAGACAAAATTCGCCTTTGCGGAGCGGGAAGTTGTATATTGTATTCGCCCGGTTCGTATCAATATTTGAAAGCATTGCCCGACGGACTTATACACGATTGGGTGCATCTGTCGCCCGATACGCTTTCGCTATTCGAAGAATACGGCATTTTCCCCGAAACGGTGTATGAGCTGACCGACGATAAATTTGTGACGTCGATTTTCCGCGAACTGGAGCTGGAATCGATCAATCCGCGCACTCGTTCGGAAGAACTGTGCGAATTGAAATGGCGCGAATTGCTGATTCGTATGTCCCGTGCTGCTGATGCGAAAACGCCCGAAACGGTATCGCCGAATCTGCATGCGGCAATGTCCGAATTGCGCGAGAAGATTCATCTTGATTATCGAAAGGATTGGACGGTGCGCGAAATGGCAAACAGCGTCCACCTGTCACCGTCGCGCTTTCATGCGGTCTATAAAACGGTTTTCGGGCTCAGCCCCAAAAACGACCTTTTGATAACCCGCCTTGAACACGCCAAACGCTTTTTGACCGATGACAGCCGTACAGTTACAACCGTGGCGGAAATGACGGGGTACGATAATGTCTACCATTTTATCCGCGCATTCAAAAAGTTTTGCGGCAAAACACCGAGCGAATACCGTGCGGGACATAAAACCGAGCATACCACTCATTCGGAAGAATAAAATCCTCCGATCGTATTGGCAATAAACCCAATCGAACGATCGAACATGAAATACAGCGGCTCCAAGCGCCTCCAATAAGAAAAAAGAAAACTGCCGAAAAAAGTCGAAATTTACCGAAAAATGCTCGGTAAAATTCACCGAAAGGCTTTACTTTTTGTGCATAATATGGTAAAATATTTTCATCGGTGTGAAAATCGCCGAACATTATAATCCGTTCTTTCGATCAATCGGTACCATGGCAAATGGGTAACCAACCCAAAGAGTACACGAAAACGAAAGAAGTAAGGAGGTTTACTATGAGTAAATACTATGTATCTGCGGCGGGGTGTGATTGCAATGACGGTCTTACGCCCGAAACTTCGTGGAAATCGGTTGCAAAAGTGAACGAAAGCATCGCGGGCGGGGACACCGTATATTTCCGTTGCGGTGACACTTTCTTCGGACAGCTTGTTCCGCCCAAAGCGGAAAACCCCTATCAACCGACCACCTACACTTCGTACGGTTGCGGCGCAAAACCGGAACTCAGTGTTTATAAGATCCCGCATGCCGATGCGTGGGAGCGGGAAAGCGACAATATTTGGAAACTGAATTTGAACGATACGAGCCGCTACGACGGTAACACGTCACAGCTTGATTGCAATGTCGGCTTTATCAAAGCGTCGGGGCAGATTTATCCCCATAAATGCTTCGCTCTCGAAGATTTGAAAGCTGCGTGGGACTTTGTCAATATCGAAACCTACGTGTACGTTTATGCCGAAAAGAATCCCGCCGAATTGTCCGACGATATTCGTATTGCCTGCAACATTCACTGCATCGTGTTCGGCGACAATATGAAAATGGACGGTCTCATTGTTCGTGGAACCGGCGCGCACGGACTTTGCGGCATTGCACGCGGCGCGCATATCGTGAATTGCGAATTTCATGAAATCGGCGGTTCGGAGCTTTACGGGTTCCCGGTACCGCATGTTCGTTACGGAAACGCCATCGAATGTGCCATCAATTCGCACGACGTTCTCGTCGAGCATTGCAAATTCTCGGGTGTTTACGACGTTGCCGTTACCATGCAGGGCGAATACATCGAAGTTAACTGGGAAAATATCCATTTCCGCAACAACGTTATGTGGAACAATCAGCACTGCTTCGAAATTTGGACGCGTCGCAACAATCCGAATACCGGCTTTATCAATTGCAGCTTTGAGAACAATCTTTGTATCGGAGCGGGCTATGGTTGGAGCTATTCGGTGCGACCCGACAAGGAAGCGTCAACCCATCTTTTGCTCTACGATATAGTTTGTGATATTTGCGATATCACCGTAACGGGAAATACGTTCGTCAACGCGCGAAATATGACGCTGTTTGAATCGGAGGGAATCCCGAAAATTCCGAAAGGCTACCGCGTATTCGGCAATACGATCATTTGCCGCGAGGGACAGCTTCTTGCTTGGAATGGCAATTGCACGCCCGAAGAACATAAAGCGTACGAAGAAAAACTTTGCGCCGAAAACCGCGTATACAGACACAGCGCGTATACGCTTCCTCAATAAAGCGCTACTGCTTTGACGTTAAGAGAAAACAGGAGGACACAAGTATGAAAACCACCTATTATGTTTCCAACAACGGTTGCGACAGCAACGACGGTCTCACCCCCGAAACAGCGTGGAAAACCATTCCGAAAGTAAACGAATCGATCGAGGGCGGCGATATTGTCCGTTTCCGTTGCGGTGATACGTTCTACGGTACGGTTGCGACCAAGGCTGGCAAGCCCGACGCTCCCACGACCTATACATATTACGGTGAGGGCGAAAAACCCGTAATCAGTCAATATAAACTTATCCATGCCGACGCATGGGAACAGGAAGCCGAAAATATTTGGAAGTTGGATCTGATCGATGGGACGAAGTTTGACGGAAACAATTGGGAACTCAACGCAAACGTCGGTTTTATCAAAGCGTCGGGACAGATCTATCCGAACAAATGCATTACCGTGGACGAACTGAAATACGCATGGGATTTTTACAGCGACAAACAGTATGTTCACGTATATGCCGAAAAAAATCCGGCAGAGCTTTCCGACGATATTCGAATTGCCTGTTGCTTGCATTGTTTCCGCCATGCCGATTGGTTGAAGTTGGACGGACTCATCATTCGCGGCACCGGTGCGCACGGCATTTGCGGCTCGGGTACGCATGAGCATATCACACATTGTGAATTTCACGAGATCGGCGGTTCCGAGTTGATCGGTTATCCGCGCCCCAATACCCGCTACGGAAATGGTGTCGAATTCTGGTCGAACTCCACCGACGCGATTGTCGAATATTGCAAGTTCTCGGGAATTTACGACGTTGCCATTACCATGCAAGGCACCAACGTGCAGACCTCTTGGACAAATATGTATTTCCGCAACAATACCATGTGGAACAATCAGCATATGTTTGAAATCTGGTCGAGCGGCGAATTGCCGAATACGGGCTTTGTTAATTGTCGTTTCGAAAACAATCTATGTATCGAAGCGGGTAACGGTTGGAGCTACGCGGTACGTTACGACAAAACCGCGTCGACACATCTTCTGATGTACGGACTTCAGTGCCCGATCTGCGACATCACCGTGACCGGCAACACGTTCGTCAACGCAAGAAGTATGACGGTATTTAAGTCGGGCGGCGTCGTTCAAATTCCGAAAGATTATAAGATCTTCGGCAACACGATCATTTGCCCCGAAGGGCAGGCACTTTCGTGGAAAGACCAAACGAGCGACGAAGAATTCGAGGCGTACGAAGCAAAACTTCGCGCCGAAAACTCCGTATACACTCATAGCGTATACGAATTGAAAGCGTAATAAACCGCATTTTTGCGATTTATATAACAAAAAAGAAGGGATAATGATAAAAATGAGAACAAAAGCACTTCTCGCGGCACTTCTTGTAGCTGCCGTACCGACCATGAACTTGTTTGCTTCGTGTAGCAAGGACGAAAAGAATGACGACAAAGGAACCTCGTCGAATGACGGTGAACTTTTCTCGAATCCCGACGACCCGCTTTCGGGCAAGCACAGTCCAAACGTACCCGAAGACGTTCGTTTCGACGGTGAGACGTTCAATTTGCTCATCGGCTCGACCGGTCACGTTATGTATGCCGAAGAAGAAACGTCCGACCTCGTAAACGACGCGGTGTACAACAACAATCTTGCGGTTGCCGAACGCTACGGTATCGAAATGAATATCGTGAACGGCGGCTATGATGCAAACGGCGGTTCGCAGAAAGAGGCGACCGCACAGTTCCGTTCGCTCATCGAAGCAAACGACCAAACCTATCATGCGTTTATGCACGTACAGCATACCGGTATGCCGCAGATGATCTTGGAACGCTATTTCGTCGACTGGAATACCATTCCGTATATCAATCTCGACGCAGAATGGTGGTATCAGAACATCACGAACGACCTTTGCTTCGGCGATAAGATCTACGTTATGACGGGTGACTACGCTTGCTACATTGACCGCGTAGACTGTCTGCTCTTCAACAAAGGCATTTTCGACGAGCTCGGACTGGAATACCCCTACGAAGCTGTAAAAGACGGTACTTGGACGTGGGATATGTTCGAAGAACTGATTAGCAAAGGTGCAAAAGACTTGAATGGTGACGGTCAGATGACCCAAACCGATGACCGCTGGGGTCTCACCGGTTGGTTGCCCGAAATCGGCTATGCGCTTCTCGTTTCGTCTGGCTTCTCGCCGCTCGATCGTGATGCCGACAATATGCCGGTGCTTAACCAAAATGTAGACGAAGCACATGAGATCTACGACAGAATTACCAATCTTTTTGCCGACGGCAAGAGAGCGGTAGCCGAATCTGCCGATTACACCATGTCGTATACACCTTTCACCGAAGGTCGCGCTATGTTTATGGATACGTTCCTCGGAAGTATTCCCGGTTATAACGATCTTGAATTCGATTTCGGTATTTTGCCGTATCCGAAGTGGGACGAAAACTCCGAGTATATGAACCGTTCGTCTAACATGACGGCGCTTACGTATATTCCCGTTACCAACCCCAATCTGGAACTTACCGGTGCGGTTCTCGAAGAATTGGCATTCTTGGGTGCAAAGAACTTGACACCTGCCTACTTCGATATCGTTCTTACCGTTAAGAACACCCGTGACGTCGAATCCGAAGAAATGCTCCCAATCGTAAAGAACAACGCACGTTTCTTGTATGACGGCTACTGCCCGAACATTCAGTCGATGATTTTGGCAAAGTCGAATACTTATGCGTCGAACTACGCATCGAGCCTTTCGTCGTATCAAAGCGATTTGAACGATATGCGTGAATTGCTTATCGGCGCGGAAGAATAAGAATTAAATAATTCACTTTGAATCTGTTTTGCGTAAAGCAGAATCGCCGAAGTGAAATAGGAGGCAGTGCCGCAACGATTATGCCAAAAACGCGTAATACGACGGCACTGCTTTTTTTCACCGAAAAACATTAGTGTATCGAATCACTGGTAAAGATAATTCTTTTGCGTTTGTGCGAAAAAATAACAGCGGAGTATGTGTGTCATACTCCGCTGGTGCTTCTTATTGACTGTTTGCGGGTTGGGCGATTCCTACTACATCAACCGTGGAACAATTTTTTTGTTTCATATTTCGGCTCACAGGTCAGGTGAATGCCGAGCTTGCGGTAGGTGTCTTGGTCGACCTGAGCGAGAATCACCGTTGAGTGCGCCTCGGCTCCACGAAGTTTGGAAAGCATATCAAACGCGCGTTTTGCCGTATCACTGCTTGCGGCGCTTACCGAGAGAGCGACCAACGTTTCGTCCGAATGGAGACGCGGGTTGTGATTGCCCAACACTTCGGTTTTGAGTGCTTGAACCGGTTCGATAACTTCGCGCTCGATAATCGATGTTTCTTTGTCGATGTTCGCAAGTTTTTTTACGGCGTTGAGAAGCGCCGCCGACGATGCGCCGAACAGTTGGCTGGTTTTGCCTGTCACGACAGTTCCGTCGTTCAGTTGGAGAGCGACGGTGGGACGACCGTCGGTGATCTCACTCTTGTGCAGAGCCACACCGACACATTCACGATCGTCGGGCGTGATACCCGCCTGCTTCATCAAAAGTTCGATCTTTTCGGCGGCGTCCCCGTTGTCCTTGCCGGTTCGACGGTCGCACAGAGCCGCATAATAGCGACGAATGATCTCGTCTTTGGAAGCGCGACAAACCGCTTCGTCGTCGACAATGGCGTATCCCGCCATATTGACGCCCATATCGGTAGGGGATTTATACGGACTTTTGCCCGAAATTTTTTCGAAGATCGCATTCAAAACAGGGAAAATTTCCACGTCGCGGTTGTAGTTGACCGACGTTTCGCCGTATGCTTCGAGGTGGAACGGGTCGATCATGTTGACGTCGTTCAAATCGGCAGTCGCCGCTTCGTAGGCGAGGTTTACGGGGTGCTTGAGGGGAATATTCCAAATCGGGAAGGTCTCGTATTTGGCATAAC
>CAYNXA010000035.1:0-11310 GCA_964401015.1 uncultured Oscillospiraceae bacterium | reverse complement strand
AGAGATAATCAAGTTCAATTTTCAAAACCCCGAAACCTCTGTGTTTTCGGGGTTTTGTTTTATTTTAAGACTGTCAAAAACCTTGCAAATTTCAGGTGGTATGACACATATATGACACAAGTATGACACAAAAACAGGTATGAAAAAAGCACCCTTGCGGATGCTTGAATCAATAAATTAAATTTTCAAATGTTGTGACTCAAGGTCTTTTTGTTTGTTTTGCCATTCTTCAAAAGCCTTTTTCACATCATCAGGTGCATCATCTCTGATGCCTGATATACCTTTATCATCATAAACAACCCAATCATCCCATATTTCCGGTAACCTCAAATTACAACACCACCTTTGGTACTTTGTATTTTATCGGAATTCTAACCTTTTTTCCGTTTTTTATATCATCAATATATTCAGGAACACGAAAAGGTTCTACATCACCGTTTTCTTTGTGAACCAAAGTTGGAAAACATTCTTCAATCATACCCTTTTCATCAGCGGTACTGATGACAAAACCGTATCCAACATCAATAATGGATTCCACAAAAGGTTCTTTTCGTTCTTTGGTTGCTATTTCACAGGCTTTTCCAACACGAATCATTGTTACTTACCACCTTACAATTTATTTAGTTCTTCACGCATCTTTTCAAGGTCAAAATGGGTATAAACCATTTCACCAATTCCTTTGCCGGAATGACCTTGAATTTTTCTTCGCATAGCTTCATCTAATTTCTTTTCCTTCCACATAGTTGTGAAAGTATGCCGGGTGTCATCAGGGGTGTGTTCTCTGACTTCGCCTTTGTCATTGGTATATTGAAGAATGCCCATATCAGTCAGAAGGGGTTTCCAATAGGTATCAGTATATTGACCATGGTTTGTGTCAAACTGAATTTTCTTTCCGTTCAAAAGGGTTATAAGATATTCTGTATCTGCTTTCTGCATCCAATGTTCATAGAAAAGAAAAACTTTATCATGAATGGGAACTTTTCTTGCTGCATTGGCGGTTTTGCCTTTTTCAATATAGAAATATCTTTCTTCAAGGTTCACATTGCTTTTCTTTACATTGAACAATTCACCCGGTCTGACACCGGAATAAATCAGCATCAGAATCACTTGAATGTATTCATTGCCCTTTGACCAATTCCACATGGTTTCTATTTCTGCATCAGTAAATCGGTAGTGTTTATCACTCTTTTCTGCTTGACCTATATTCAAGTATTCAACAATGTGTTTATCCTTGCTTAAGAAAACGAATACCGAACGCTTTTGTTTTTTACGAAATTTCGAGAAAAATCTTTCACAAAAGGACGCAAAACGGGAACTTTTTTCCGTCCTTTTCGTCCTATACATAAGGATGGTTTATCGATCGGCGAGTCGTGTGTTATCGCACATACGGCATTTGATACACAGCGGGAGAAAGCTCATGCGTTTTTATCATACATCCAAAACCGAAAAGACGAAATCGGTACGACAATTTAACGAAGAAAAACGCGCGAAACGCTATTCGGGCTTGTTTTTGTTGCCGAGCTTTTTGGGTATTCTTGTCTTTTTTGCGGCACCGTTTGCGGTCATTATTCTGTATTCGGTTGTCAGCGATCCGGTGAACATGGAATTCGTCGGAATCCAAAATTTCATCGGCGTATTCAAGAATGCGGCTTTCCGACGAGCGGCGGCAAACACTTTGCAAATTTCGCTTTTGTCGGTACCGCTTGCGGTCGTTATTCCGCTTTTGCTTGCCATTGCCTTGGAACGGGATATTCCGATGAAAAGCAAGCTCCGCACCTTCTTTTTGAGTCCGATGATGGTGCCGGTTGCGTCGGTCGTGCTGATCTGGCAGGTGGTCTTTCATCACGACGGTGTTCTCAGCAACATTGTTGTCTTAATGGGCGGTCAACCGATCGACTGGCTGAAATCGGATTTCAGCGTATACGTGGTAGCGTTGCTGTTTTTGTGGAAAAACATCGGCTATAACATGATTTTGTTTATGTCCGCCATCGGCAACATTCCCAAAGCTCCCATCGAAGCGGCACAAGTGGACGGCGCGAGCAATTTTCGCATCTTTTTCCTGATAAAACTTCGGTATCTTTCGCCGACGATCTTGTTCGTCTTGATCATATCGCTCATCAATTCGTTCAAGATCTTTCGCGAAATCTATCTTTTAACCGGCAAATATCCGTATGACAAGTTATATACGATACAGCACTTTATGAACAATATGTTTTCCAAGATGGATTATCAAAAGCTGTCGGCGGCATCGATCTTAATGTTTATCGTCATGGTTGCGATCGTCGGTGTTCTTTTCCTTGTTGAAAACAAATTCGGGGAGGATGTGGAACAATGATGAATGCGCAAAACGATACAAAAAACGACCGCAAAAGCCGTGCGCGCCGAATCCGTCATGCAGCGGCGAAAACCGTCACATTCCTTTTGATTGCCGCTTTCGCCGTGCTCTTTCTCTTTCCGACGATTTTTACGCTTACCAATTCGTTCATGTCGGAATCGGAAATCAACGCCAATTACGGTGCGATTTTTGCCGAAAGCTCCGCAGGCGGAAAAACCTACATATCCGAAAAGATCAATCTGAAATTGATTCCCGACCGCGTGACTTTTTCGCAATATTTTACCGTATTGCTGAAAAGTCCCGATTATCTTTTGAAGTTTTGGAACGCGGTGATATTGGTTCTGCCGATCGTTGTCTTTCAGGTCATCGTTGCCTGTTTGGCATCCTACGGATTTGCGCGCTATCGCGGCAAAGGGCGAGAATTGTTGTTTTTCGCTTACATTGTATTGATGTTTATGCCGTACCAAGTAACGTTGGTGCCCAACTATTTGGTATCCAAATTTCTGGGTATTTTGGAAACGCGTTGGGCGGTAATTTTACCCGGTATTTTTTCTCCGTTTGCCGTCTTTCTTTTGACAAAAAGTATGCGACGGATTCCGAACAGCATTATCGAAGCCGCGCGTTTGGACGGCGCGGGCGAATGGCAGATTTGCACGAGGATTTGTATTCCCGCTTGTCGAAGTTCACTGTTTTCGGTTATCATACTGGTATTTATCGATTATTGGAATATGGTCGAACAATTTTTGGTATTGTTGACCGATGAGGATAAAATGCCGCTGTCGGTGTTCTTGTCCGAAATCAATACCGGTGAAATCAGTCTTGCATTCGCCGTGGCGGTGATTTATATGATTCCCGCTCTTTTGTTGTTCCTTTACGGCGAGGAATATCTGGTCGAGGGCATTTCGGGCTCGGGCGGATTGAAAGATTAACCCGAAAACCGCTTTAGAAAGGATTACACACGATGAATACAGAAACCAAAAAACGAGCATGGGTCAAAAACGCAACCATTATCTTTTTGTCGGTTCTGCTTGTTTTGACGTTCTTTTCCAATACGATTCTGAATTGGTCATTGCCCGAAGTGTCGGGTCAATATTCCGGCTACGGACAGATCAAAACCGGCATCACCGGCAGTGGTACGGTCAAATCCAACATGGTATACAGCATTACGCAAAAAGATGACCGTGAAGTGAAAGAAGTGCTGGTGAAAAAAGGCGATCACGTCGAAGCAGGCGATACGATTATTTTGTTGGAAGATTATGAAGATTCCGAGTTGGTAAGCGCCGAAAAAAGTCTTTCCGATATGGAATACAATTATGAAGTAAAGCTCATCAATCATAACAATTCCGACAGTCGCACCGAAGCGGAAGAAATTCGCACCGAGCTTGCGGAAACACGCGAAGAATTGAAAACGGCGCAATCGCTCGACCGACAGATCGTCGGTGCCGAAGAGATTGTGAAGATCTACGAAACCGATTCGAAGCGCTATCAAAATTCGGTGAATGATCTGGAACAGCAGGTGACCGACCTTACCAACGGCGAAGCGGCAAGTTCTCCCGAACTGGCGGCGAAGATTGCCGAATACGATGAGGCGGTATTGAATCTTGCCGAAGCAAAAACAGCACTGGCGGCGGCAACGAGCGAATATGACGAGATCGCCAACGAGTCGGATACGACCTATTCGACGGCAAAGGCGGCGTACGAGGCGGCAAAAAAAACCTATGATTCGGCAGAACAGGAATTGGAATATTTGAAAGAGGATTATCAGAGAGCCATTGCCGATTCGTCGCGCTATAACAGCACACAATCAAGCCTTGCCGCGGCATCGGCGACGCTTACCGAAGCGAAAGCCGCTCAGACAAAAGCCGCAACAACCTTGGACAATGCAAAAACCGCTTTGAAAAAACTGCACAGCGGCAATATTGATTCCCAAAGCGAATATACCGCATTAAAGACCAAGCAGACGGAAACGAAAGCGGCATATGACGCGGCGCTTGCCGCAGGCGATACCACTCTTGCGGCACAGAAAAAAGCGGAATTGGATACGCTTACCGCAACGCTTTCCGCGTGGGACGAATACACGGCAGCCAACATTGCGTATGAAAAAGCGACCGCCGCCGTTACGACCGCGCAAAAAAATTACGACAGCATCAGTTCGAGCGCGGGCGGCATCAGCGGAAGCACCGACAAAGAGCTTGCGTCGATGAAACGCAATATCGATCAAAAAGAAACCGAGCTGGATGAGCTGGCAAAAGAACTGAAAGAAGCGTGGACGGAATACGAAACCGAATCGTCGCGTGACGTTCGTCTGCAAGCGGCAAAAGAGAAAAAGACGGCGGCGCAAAAAAGCGTGAACGAATGGGAGCGCAAAGAGGGTATCTTGAAAAACGAAACCGACAAGATGCTGTCTGCCGAAACAAAGAGCGTAAAAGCCGAGTTGAAAGAAGAACAAAAGCGTCTTTCATCGGTCAAAGAAAAATTGGAAAGCGCCCAAGACAAATTGGACGATTTGAAATCCGAAATGACCAAAAGCCCCGAAGAGTTGGAAGCGAGCGTAAAAAGCTTGCAAAAGCAATTGACGACGCTTACTACGACGGGCAGTAAAGACGACGCTTTGTTTGAATTGGAAATCGCGCGCGATTTGGAAGAAATCGAAAGTCAGCGCGAAAAAGTCGAAAAGCTCAAGGCGAAGAGTTATGCCGGCGAAGTCGTTTCCAAAGTGACCGGCACGATTACGTCCCTGAATTGCGTGGCGGGACAAACCGTTACGGCGGGAACTTCGTTTGCCGATATCGAAGTGGACGGCAGAGGCTATACCATCGAAATTTCGGTCACCGCCGAACAGGCGGCAACGGTGCATGAGGGCGACCGCTGTACCATTACCGACTATTATTGGGGACCCGAAGTCAAGCTTACGGTCGGCGCGATCAAGCAAGATACATCCAATCCCGGCAAAGGCAAGATCATTGAAATCAACGTTGACGGCGAGGTGACCGAGGGACAAAACTTTAATCTGCTTATCGGCGAGCGTCAAACGAGCTACGATTTGGTTGTGCCCAACAGTGCCGTGCGGGAGGATTCAAACGGAAAATATATTTTGATCGCAAGCGTGAAATCCATGCCACTCGGAAACCGTTACATAGCCAAGCGTGTCGACGTGACCGTATTGAAAAAGGATACCGTCAATTCGGCTGTCGATGCCGGCACCGATTACGGCTACGAATATGTTATCACAAGCTCGACCGCCCCGATCGAAGATGGTTCACAGGTTCGTTTGGCGGAGAAGTGAGAGCGTGAAAGATGAATTTGAAAAGCTATAAAAAATTTCTGCTGATCGGCTTATGCGTCACATTGGCGGCGTTGCTTTTGCTGGGAGGAGCGGCTTTGGCGCTTCACCGAATCGGAAAAGCTCTGCTTGACACCAACGCCGCCGAACGCTTTGCGCGCGGAGATCTGCCGTATACGCAAATCTCGCTGTATTTCAGCCGCGATGCCGCCGTTTCGTCGTCACAAATGGACTATGTAGCCGCCGAGCTGGAGCGGAATTTGACAAACGATTCGTATGCCGCGCCGAGCGATGCCGCTCGTGTTCTGCTGTACGGCTACGGTGCCCAAGCATCGGCGTATTTTGAGGGCGAAAAGGGAAGTGCAACGGCGCGTGTTTTTTGTACCGGCGGCGAGTTCTTCTATTTCCACCCGCAGAGCATGACATCGGGCTGGTATTACGGCGAACGGGAGTTGAACGAAACCATCGTTGTTTTGAACGAGCGCCTTGCATGGCAATTGTTCGGCGCATTGGACGTTGCCGGCATGACGCTTACGGTCGACGGCGTGGCTTGTACGGTCGTGGGAGTGACGAGCGGTCCCGACGGACGAAGCGAACAAAAGGAATACGGCGACGAGCCTACGGCATATATTCCTTATGCATTGGCAGAACGCCTGAACGGCTCGGTGCCGGTCGAATATGTTGATACCTTGCTTCCCGATCCGGTTACCGACTATGGCAAAAAGCTGGTGCGCCAAGCCTTTGACTTTCCCGACAATGCCGACAGTGCCGACGACGGCAAAAAGTATTTGATCGAAAACACCGCGCGCTATTCGCCCCTTCGGGTGATCACATCGCTGAAAGACAAAAACGCCCGTATCACGCGAACCGACACGGTCGTTTACCCGTATTGGGAAAATGCGGCACGACTTGCCGATGCGCGCGCGTCGGTTTGGGGAATGGTTTGGATCGCGGCGGCGATCTTTCCGACGATCTATCTTCTGATCTGGATCGTTTTGCTGTTTAATCGCAAGGAGATTCTGCTCAAAAAAGGCTTTAACGGCATGGCAAAAGGCTTTAAGAAAGTAAAAACCACCATAAAAACACGAAAAAAGGAGAAGAAAGCATGAAAAAAACAGTCACAAAAGCCCTGTCTCTGCTATTGACGGGCGCCACCGTTCTGTCCATGGCATCTTGCGCGGGCGGATCACAAAAGGATCTGGAGGCAAAACGTGCCGCCAAATTGATGAAGCTTTCGAACGTCTATACCATGCGGTATTTGACCGACGGAAGTGAGGGAGACCAAACCAATTTTGACGGCGAAAGTCTTCGTTTTGTCGGCGACGACATGTATGCGACCGGCTATTATCGGAACGAGGATAAGGACGCCGAGGGCGGTTCGCGCTATACCAGCGGTCGACATTTGTATAAGATCAGTGCCGACGGTCAAAGTGAGATCGTTCGTTCGTTCGAAAATTCAGCTGTGACCGACGAGGAAACTCAAACCAGCGACTGGATCAACGTATCCGCCATTATGCCCGCCGCGGACGGCACATTTTGGTACAGCCGTGCGATCGGTCATTCCGACTGGTCGGATCCCGATAATTACGTGTACAACAGCTATTACGAGGTGGTTCACGAGGACGCCGACGGCAATGAGCTTATGTGTCTCAATACGAAAGATCTGCTTGCCGAAAAGCAGACCGAGGAGGACGGTAATTTTTATGTAAGCTCGATCGTCGAAACGGCTGACGGAGATATATTGCTCGTTTCGTATGACGGCTATGCCGCCATTACCCACGACGGAACGCTCGTGAAATATGCGCCGAAGCTGATCGAAGATGACGATTCGTATGTCAACGCAAGCGCTCTCACCCCCGACGGCGAGATCCTTGTATTGATCGAAAAACGGGGTGAGGACGGACGCACCGCCGAATTGAAGCGCTTGAATTACGAAAAGGGCGAATACGAATTTTTGTGCGATTGCTCGGACTTTATCGACCTGTATCAATTTTATGCCGGTGACGGAACAACGATCTATTATATCACCAATTTGGGCATCAGCAGCTTGGATTATTCGACCGGCGAAACCAAAGAAGTGCTCAATTATATCAATTCCGATATCAATTCCAACCGTGTCAATATTGTGGCATACCTCGGCGACGGAAAATTCCTTTGCACCGAATACGATTCTTCCTATGAAAATCGTCGCATGGCGGTGATGGAACCGGTTTCCGACGGCGATATCGTCGAAAAATACGTGCTCGATTTTGCGGCGGTGTATTTGAGCAGCGAATTGCAAGACGCCATTATCGATTTCAATAAGCAAAATGCCGAATATCGTATTCGCTTCATCGATTATTCGCAATACAACACCGACAACGATTGGAAAGCGGGCATTACCAAGCTCAATAACGACATCATTTCGGGCAACATTCCCGATATGTTCAGCTTGGAAGAACTACCTCTCGAAAACTACATTTCCAAAAGCTTGATTGCCGATTTGAAAACATTCATGGATTCCGATGAGGATTTCAACGAAGAAGAATTTATGCAAAATATTTTGCACGCGACCGAACAGAACGGCAAGATTTACAGCTTGATCGTGTCTTATTCGATCAATTGCCTGATATCCGCGAACGATTACTTTGACGGCAAAACAAGCGTTTCCATGAAAGAATTTTATGAGCTTCGCAAAAAGATGCCCGATTCGCAATTGTTTATGCCCTATTGTAACCGCAGTGACCTTTTAACCGGCTATAACGGCGGAAATATTGTTACGAATGCGTTCTTGAAGGCTAACGATGGCAAAGGCGCGTTTGATTCCGAAGATTATGCTATGTGGTTGGAACTGGTCAAAGAATATCCCGAAGAATATAATTGGGAAGCTTATGAGAATCTTGTAGGCGAAAACGGAAACGAATACGAACTTTACAAATCGGGCAAGGTTCTCTTCTCGACGCAGTATCTCAGCACGTTCAGCCAGAAATATATAAAGCGTTCGTACGGCGACAACTATACCTTCATCGGTCTGCCTGTGCCCGAAAACAGCGGAAGCGGTGTTGCCATCAATCCGATTATGGAAATTGCCGTATCGGCAAAATCGGCGTTCCAACCCGAAGCATGGAATTTCATCAAGTATTTGATGGGCGAAGATTTCCAAAAGAACGCGAACTCTTTCTCGATCCGCAAAGATGTTTTGCAACAGAGAATCGACGAAGCTCTTGCCGAAAAGCCGTCGGCGGAATACGGCGACGATGACTTTATGGTGGACTATGCCTCGTCGAATATTGCCGTAGCCGTAACGGAGGATGTTGCGATTGACGGTGCGGTTGATGTTGGCGACAACACGACCAAAGGCGGCTTGCGCATAACACAAGAAGATGTCGACAAGATTTACGCCATGATCGAGCTTGCCGATACCGTGATTCGTTCGAACGAAGAAATCAATAAGATCATCGAAGAAGAAGCAGGTGCCTATTTCTCCGGCAAAAAGACTGCCGCCGAAGTTGGCTCGTTGATTCAGAGCCGTGTGTCGCTGTATGTTTCCGAGGATCAATGATTCGCATAAGAAACAGCGACGAACGACACCGAAAACCAAATAAAACAGCAAAAATCGAGCCGCCCGAATCTTCAGGCGGCTCAACCGCTTTTTGCATAACAGAATTGAAAAACAAAAGCTTTTGACGCTTTGGGAACATACGGCTCAATCCGCGTAAACCGAGGTGATTCCCAAATATTCCTCCAAAGTAAGCCCGCTGTCGTATACGCTTTTTGCCGTTTCGACTCCGAGATACCGTACATGCCATGGCTCGTACATATAACCGGTCACGCTTTCCTTGTCTTTCGGATAGCGGATAATGAATCCGTATTCGTAACAATGCTCGGCGAGCCACTTACCCTCCGCCGTGTCGGCGAAACTTTGGGAAAGCGAATTTAGGTCAAACGCCAGCCCCGTTTGGTGCTCCGAATAGCCGGGACGCGCCGAATATCGGTCGGCGGCAGCCGTTCCGTCTCGTTTCACGTAGCCGTTATACAGCGTCTTTTGCGTTTCGTAGGAACGAAATCCCGAACGCATCCAAAGAGTAAGCCCGTCCGTTTTGGCGGCGACGATCATGTCGGTAAGCGCGCTTTGCGCCGTCGGGTCGACGCCGGGATTATAGTCGGACGGAAGCGGATAGCTTTTGTTTGCGATTAAAATGCCGTTAATATAGATAAGCTCCGGTTCGACACGCTCATTGACCGTGACCGAAACAGTGGCAAAAACCGACGGATTCGCTTTTGCGCTTACCGTGACTGTACAAGTGCCGACGGCATTTCCCGTGATTCTTCCGTATCCGTTTACCGTGGCGACCGATGCGTCGCTTGTCACCCAAATTTCGCTTTTGTCGCTCACGTTGGCGGGACTCATCGTTACGATCGGCATAAAGCTGTCACCGACCGAAAGCGTGACATTGTAAGCAGTGAGGACGATCGATTCGGGCTTTTTTTCGGGAACGGCGAAAGTCGGCACGCTCGGTTCGATTGGCTCATTCGGCTCACTTGGCGTGTTCGGTTCATTCGGTACGCGCGGCGCGCCTTGCGTTTCGGCGTTTTCCGTTTCGCTCTTGATTTCGTTCGCACTTTTGTTGCTTTCCGGTTCCTGCACTGTATTCGAGGGTGTGTAGGGTATCGGTGCTCCGTCGGGCAGTTCGCGATCGCGACGCGTTTCGGACAGCCTTGATGCGGCGAACAATGCAACGATTGCCGCCGTTCCGAAAAACATAAGCGCGGTCCGCTTGCTATACCGACGCGCCTTTTTTCGTTTCGTTTTCTTCATGGTACATCCTTAAAATCGGTTTTCAAACTTTTCGAAAAGACAAAACCGTCAGTTCATCAGTTCGCAAACGGCTTTCGCATATTCGGTCGGATCGTCGATCGGCAAGCCTTCAATGAGGAGTGCTTGATTGTACAACAAATAAGCGTATTTTTTCACTTTTTCGTTGTTGCCGTCGGCAAACGCGGCTTTCAGTGCGTCGTATACCTTGTGTGATGCATTGAGTTCCAAAATTTTGGAGCTGGTAACACCCTCACTGCCGGGCATGTTCTTGAGCACCTTTTCCATTTCAATCGAAACGGGTCCTTCGCTTGACAAACATACGGGGTGTTCTTTTAAGCGCGACGAAAGACGAACGTCGGATATTTTGCTGTCCAACGCCTTTTTCATTTCGGAAAGCAGATCTTTCGAAGCGTCGGTTTCGGCTTTGATTTCTTCTTTTTCGGCGTCGGTCTCCAGTCCCAAATCACCTGTGCCGATGTTTTTGAATTCTTTTTCTTTATAGGCACGGAGCATTTGCAGACAGAATTCGTCCACGTCCTCGGTACAAAGCAACAAATCATAGCCGTGATCCAGTACGCTTTCAGCCGACGGGAGCTTGGCAAGACGCTCGGTGCTGTCACCGGCGGCAAAATAAATAAACTTTTGTCCTTCTGGCATAGCGCTTACGTATTCGTCGAGCGTGATATATTTCTTTTGCGATGCCGAATAGAAAAGAAGCAGATCTTGGAGCGACTCTTTGTTCATGCCGTAATCCGAATAGATACCGAATTTCAGGATCCGACCGAATTCTTTGAAGAACGATTCGTATTTTTCACGATCGTTATCCCGCATGGCGAGAAGCTCGTTTTTGATCTTCTTTTCGAGATTTTTGCGAATGACTTTCAGCTGATGATC
>CAYNXA010000034.1:0-11486 GCA_964401015.1 uncultured Oscillospiraceae bacterium | reverse complement strand
GGCATAAACACCGCAAAAACGTAGTAATTGATCAAAAGCACCACAAGTATGCCCAATAAGGCAACGAAATTCCGCTTTACGCCGAGCAAGGCGAAAATAAACGCATTTTTAATAAGTTTCGGCAACGAAAGATCGAAAGTCACCAGCAATACGTAAAGATAAAAACGCATGAAAAACCAAACGATAACGACAAATACGCTCAGATAAAACATAATGTCGTTGACAAATCCCGTACCGTAAGTGCGCCAGAAATTAAAAACGTATACGACGGCAAACGATGCAAGGATATCGAATATGCCGAGCGGAAGCGCTTGTTTCCAATTGTTCTGGATTGCCTCCCAAAAGTCGGTCGCCAAAAAAACGGGGTCTTTTCGCGAATAGTTTCGCAAAACGTACGCCATGCCGCAATTGGCAATACCGAACGTAAACAAAACCAACAGTGTCAGTGCGAAAAAGACAAGCGTCGCCGTTGAGCTGACCGACACCGATGCCTCACCGACCGTTCGCGACCAATAACTTTGCAAAAACGGTGAGTTTTTCAAATTCATCATGCCGAACACGTGCGGGTAAAAAAGATTGGTCGGCGTGGACGAAGTGTGATTCAAATTGCCCGACAAAGCGAACAAGCCGAAAAACAGGGGGAAATTCACCAGCAAATAGATGAAATTCAAACAGGAAAAATTCCAAAAATTGCGAAAAAACATCTTAAAAAAAGTCGGCAGCGTAAAAGGGGTATCTTCGGTATAGTCCTCTTTTTTCAGTCCTTTTCCCTCTTTTGTGAAGTCGAACAGCTTAAATTTTCTTTTTTTCATACGATCTCCTAACGGCACAGTACAAACTACGTTACAGTATACCGCAACATTATGAACGGCGTATTAACGCTATATCACGTGACGTAAAAACCGTCAATTTTTCGCATGCGGATGAAAGGAAAACAGGGATAGCGTTTCGGAATCGTCTGCCGAATCGAGTGACGCCAGAAGCGCTTCGGTGGACAAGCGGTTTTTGTGCCCCAAAAGCATCTGTAACCGTTCGGATGTCATTCCGTTGTTTGCCAAATGGGCAACAAGACTTGTTCGAAGAAGTCTCGGCGTAACGGTCTGCCCAAGCTCGGCTTTTTCACCGTATTCGCGCAAAAGCTTCCATACGCCTTGCCGTGACAACCGTCCGCCCGACGTGTTCAAAAACAAAGCATTTTCGCCGCTCGGCGGAAAAAACGAGTGCCGCACAAGAAGATATGAATCCAGTTGTGCCCGTGCTCGCGGATACAATTCGATTTGACGCCGAATGTGGTCATCGCGCAGGGCAAGAACCCCCGTCGGAAAATAGTCGGCGACGTTTAGGGCGATAAGTTCCGAAACCGAAATGGCAGACGCATAGAGAAGTTCCAACAGTGCGCGATCACGCAAGGCTTTCGGTGTATTTCCGTCGGGTGCGCAAAGAAGCTTGTCTACCTCTTGCGGCGATAGCGGGCATATCTTTTCGCGCTGTCGCGGTGGCGCAAGAAGAACTTTTGACGGATCGTACGAAAGAAGACCGTTCAAAACCAAATAGCCGTAAAATCGATGTAACGAGGAAAGCATACGACGCAAAGTCGCGTCGGAGGCTCCGCTTTTCCGCAAATTTTTCAAAAAGTCGGTCAAATACCGCTCGTCGGCATACAGCACCGTCGCTTCTCGGTCGTCGGCGTATCGATACAGCTCCCGAATATCCGCTATGTAGGCGGAAACACTGCCGACACGCAATGACGAACAAGATAAAAAATTCGAATATTCTTCGAGCGTTTTCACATTTTCCACCTCCGCAATCAAAATCGAGATGCGTTCAAGAAGCGATAGAACACAACCGTCGAAAAAAGCGCTGCTATCAAAAAACAACGTCCGATCGTTCTGCGAAACGTCGTTTTGTCTTTTACGGAATACGACCGTGAAATGGTATCGACGCCAGACAACGCGCAAGCGGACAACAGCAGTTCACACAACACGATGAGTGCGCAAAATATCGGCAAATTCTTTTCGTTTTGGCCCACGATACAAAAACAACACAGAGCGTACGCATTGAAAAAAGAAAACGAAAAGACCGCCGTCGGTAAAGCAAGTGCCGCAAGATACGAAAAACAGGCAATCGACGCCACGGCGGCAACCGACAAATTCAATATAAAAATGCGATTCTGCAACAATTCGAGCGAAATCGAATTTAACGCACCTTTCTCGTTAAACCGCGAAAAGTATAAAACTCCAAAAAGCATACCGATAATACACAGCGCCGTAAACGCCGAAAACAGCACAAACCTTTCCGTATGTCGCGCGCCGATTTTTTGCCCCGTCAAGCCGGTCACCTCCGTTTCAAACTGTATGCAAAAAGCAAGCAAACTATGAAACGCAAGGGAACGGAAGCGCAAAATATGTATTTATCGGTTTCTTTATAAACCGCAAATCGATATTTGTCAATACGATTCCGTAATATTATGTAAACTATATTATGTTACCACTTACCGTCCGGCTTCGGATTTCCTTTCTGCCCGTTTACTCAGCGCTTTGAAATCCGCAAATTCCAAAAAATGAACCCGTTTCACGGTAATTTGTTGACTTTTCCGAAAAAATATGGTACGCTACCGTATGGTAAAATACTTTACGATTTTGTTCGCTCGAATTTTTATCGTGACAAGTTTTCGATTTGTCCGTTTTTCGGTGCAAAAGGAAAAATGTTATCGAAATCCTATTGTAAAAAGTAAGGAGTGCTTATGAAACCGAGAATTCATCTTGTATGTAACGCGCACATTGACCCCGTTTGACTTTGGACATGGCACGAGGGAGCGGCGGAAGCCGTATCGACTTTCCGTACCGCCGTGGATTTTTGCGAAAAGTACAACGGTCTTGTTTTTAATCACAACGAAGTTTTGATCTATCAATGGGTCGAAGAATTTGAACCGGCTTTATTTGCCAAGATTCAAGAATTGGTCAAAAAAGGTGTATGGCACATTATGGGCGGTTGGTATCTTCAGCCCGATGTACAAATCACCGGCGGTGAATCGGTGATTCATCAAATTGAAACCGACAGAAAGTATTTCGAAGAAAAATTCGGTGTTCGTCCGACAGCCGCATACAGTGCCGACGCTTTCGGTCATTCGCGCGGTCTTGTGCAAATTTTGGCGAAAACAGGTTATGAAAGCTATCATTTTTCGCGTACGGGTCCCGAACATCATACCTTCCGTTGGCTCGGTTTTGACGGCAGTTCGGTAATCGGACACCGTATTTTCCGCGGATACGGAACGGTACGTGGCGCAGCTCCCGGAAAATTGCGTGATTTTCTTCACGACTTTATCGATGAGCCCGCAGACGGAAAAGCTCCGATCGACACGGGTGTCGTATATTGGGGCATTGGCGATCACGGCGGCGGTGCTTCGATTCCCGACATGGAGGGAATCAACGAAATCATTTGCGAACGCGACGACATCGATATATTCCATTCGACCCCCGAAGCATTTGACGCCGAAATCCGCGACAAAGAGCTTCCGATCGAAGATACCTCAATCCAACACGTTATGGTCGGCTGCTATTCTTCGATGGTTCGCACCAAACAGCTCAACCGTCGATTGGAAAATAAAATCGCGCTGTGCGAAAAAATCGCTTCTCATGCCGAAAGCGAATTCGGTGTAAAACTCGACACGGAAGAACTCCGTTTGACTTTGGACATGGCACGAGGGAGCGGCGGAAGCCGTATCGACTTTCCGTACCGCCGTGGATTTTTGCGAAAAGTACAACGGTCTTGTTTTTAATCACAACGAAGTTTTGATCTATCAATGGGTCGAAGAATTTGAACCGGCTTTATTTGCCAAGATTCAAGAATTGGTCAAAAAAGGTGTATGGCACATTATGGGCGGTTGGTATCTTCAGCCCGATGTACAAATCACCGGCGGTGAATCGGTGATTCATCAAATTGAAACCGACAGAAAGTATTTCGAAGAAAAATTCGGTGTTCGTCCGACAGCCGCATACAGTGCCGACGCTTTCGGTCATTCGCGCGGTCTTGTGCAAATTTTGGCGAAAACAGGTTATGAAAGCTATCATTTTTCGCGTACGGGTCCCGAACATCATACCTTCCGTTGGCTCGGTTTTGACGGCAGTTCGGTAATCGGACACCGTATTTTCCGCGGATACGGAACGGTACGTGGCGCAGCTCCCGGAAAATTGCGTGATTTTCTTCACGACTTTATCGATGAGCCCGCAGACGGAAAAGCTCCGATCGACACGGGTGTCGTATATTGGGGCATTGGCGATCACGGCGGCGGTGCTTCGATTCCCGACATGGAGGGAATCAACGAAATCATTTGCGAACGCGACGACATCGATATATTCCATTCGACCCCCGAAGCATTTGACGCCGAAATCCGCGACAAAGAGCTTCCGATCGAAGATACCTCAATCCAACACGTTATGGTCGGCTGCTATTCTTCGATGGTTCGCACCAAACAGCTCAACCGTCGATTGGAAAATAAAATCGCGCTGTGCGAAAAAATCGCTTCTCATGCCGAAAGCGAATTCGGTGTAAAACTCGACACGGAAGAACTCGACCGAATCAAACGCGAATTGATGTTCTGTCAATTTCACGACATTCTCCCTGGCACTTGTATCAAAGACGGCGAAGAGGACGCACACCATCGTCTCGGCGGCGGTATTGCTTCTGCCGAGCAATTGATCACCAAGAGCTTTATCAAGCTTTGTGCGGGTCAGGTTCGCGCCAAGGACGGCGAAATTCCCGTTGTCGCATACAATCCTCACCCCTACCCTGTCAGCTGTGATTTTGATGTCGAATTCAATCTTGCTTCGCAAAACTGGAACGAAAACGAATACACTTTTGCCGAAGTGTACGACGAAAAGGGCAACCGCATTCCCTCGCAAACCGTTACGCCCGAATGTTCCATGCGTTTGGATTGGCGTAAACACGTTACCTTTACCGCGACGGTACAGCCTTTTTCGGTTGCACGCTTCAATTGCCGTTTGACCCTTTCGCAGTTGAAGAGCCTTATTGCGCCTCTTGCGACGAATGAAGAAAACGACGACGCATTTTCGGTTGCAAACGCGGTCGGCACGGTACGTATCAACCGCTCGACCGGTTTGATCGACAGCTATGTCGTAAACGGCAAAGAATATGTGAAAAACGCGGGACGCATTTCGGTCATTCGCGACAACGAAGACCCGTGGGGTATGAACGTAGATCGTTTTGAAGACGAAATCGGTTGTATGACCCTTGTGTCCGACGAAGAAACCAACGCCTTTGTCGGTTATCCCGACGAGCATTACAAGAACGTGCGTGTCGTGGAAAACGGCGAAGTTCGAACGGTGATTCAAGCACTTTTCCGATATGAGAATACCCGCGCACTCGTTCAATACACGATTCCCAAAAATCAGCCTTACTTTGATATACGGATAACGCTGTATTCCAACGATGCCAACCGTATGTATAAATACAACCTCGATACGGTTTTCGGCAAGAGCGAATTTATCGGTCAAACGATATTCGGCACACAGCCGCTTCTGAACGACGGCCGTGAGGTTGTATTCCATCAATGGTGCGCTTTACGTGAAAAGGGCGAACAAGTTACCGTACTCAACAACGGCACATACGCAGGCAGTTGCAAAGATAATGTTATGAAGCTCTCTCTGCTTCGCACGCCGGTTTATTCGGCACATCCGATTTGCGAAAGAAAGCTCGGTGAGCCGGAACGGTATCGCGATCATATCGATTTCGGAGAAAGACGCTTCGATTTCCGTATCTCCGCAGGTTGCTCGTCGACGTCGGTTACACCCGATGCCGATGCGCTGGTGTTCAATCAGCCGCCGATCGTACTCTCGTTCTTCCCTTGCGGCGAAGGCGAAAAGCCGAAATCTTTTGCAAGTCTTGACAACAAGAACATACTTCTGAGCGCATGCCGCCCGATGGGGGACGGCAGATATATGCTTCGTCTCTTTAACTCCGCCGACAGCGCGCAAAATGCCGAATTTACTTTCAAAGGACATACCTTTGCCCTTTCGTTCGGCAAATTTGAAGTGAAAACTTTCGTGTACGAAAACGAAATCTTGAATGAAACCAATATGTTAATGGAAAAACAATAACGGTTCATCAGTGCAGTTTGCATACGTATTCGCGAAAAAATAGCAGAAGAAACCCGATTCGATATATTCGAATCGGGTTTTGCGTTTCTGTATTGTGTGTAAAGCGATGGTATTGCGTATATGGCTTGCGCAAGATCAAAGTTTTTTGCCTGAGGCAAGCTCAAAATGGTATTTCGCGATACCGAGGTCGATTTTCGAATAAAATCCCAAACCCGCCTTCGCAACAACTTCGCCGTCCTTATATTCAAACGTGAATTTTTGTTGATTCATTGCTGTGGGTGCCAGAAGTGCCGCTTCGACACCGTCTTTGAACCATGCGGGTGCTGTGCCGCTTTTATCGACAGCAACGGCATTGTACGGTTTGGATACGTGCGGAACCCCCTGTGTCCTGCCGTAGCCGAGCGAAATGACGACGGTAAGCTTTTCCCCTTTTTCAACGGAAAAGGCTTCGGGAATCTTTTTGTAGGTCATGGCAACCCAGCAGGAATTCAGTCCTATGCTCTGCGCTTTAAGGACAAGTCGCTCACCGTAATAGCCGCAAAGCTCGTCGAGATCATCGCTTTTCTTACCGATGAGGGCGATATAATCGGTCACGCCGCTGAATTTTCCGTAATGTGCCATAGGGCTGTCAAACGCTTTCGGCTCATTATTTTATAATTGTACCATACTTGCGACGAAAAAGGGCAATGGGAAAGAAAATCAAGACGAAAAAAGTAAAAAAAGATATCGAAAGCACAAAATAACCAAAAAATGGCTTTTTACGCATATTTTGTGATTAACTGTTGACATTTGGCGAAAATTGTGCTAAAATAAGAAATCAAAGCCGATAAGAAATGGCGGTTCGAAAAAAAGCAAATACAGCGCATGTGAGCTGTATACAGACAGTCTGCGCACGAACGTTTCGTTTCTGCAATCATAGACGGTGTTCTTCGCAAAAGCGTACGATAACTGTTGCCGCTTCGGCGCGAGTCAGCAGATTTTCGGGCTTTAATGTTCCATCGGTGTAACCGAGAAATATTTCGGTGGCGATGGCGTTGTTGATAAAACTACAATAACGATCTTCCCGCAAATATTCGGTATCGGTAAATACACCGATAAAATCGGTTTCACTTTCATCGCAGAGAGCGCCCAGCATAATCAATACCTGACGGCGGGTAATCGGATCGTTCGGTTTCATATAGCCGATGCCGTTTTCATCAAAATCAGTAATGAACGAAAGCAAACCGCCGCTGTTCAAGCGCTTATAGTATTTGAGCGCCCAATCGGGAATATTCGCCGCATCGGCGAAAGCAAAGTGTTCCGATTCGGCTTTTTCTTCCTCGGCGCCGTCTGACTCCCCTATCGATTCCGAGAACGGTTTGCCAGTATAGGATGATTCTGTTGTGAACGATGCAAGCTCATCGGTTGCGGTATCTTGCTCGGGCTCGAATGTTTCGTCGGTTTCCGATTGCATTTCGGTCGCATCGTCGATATCCGGATAGAGCATCCGTGCAAGCGTGATCATAAATTCGGTCTTTGACATATTCCGATCGGGACTGAATATCATTCCCTGTTTGCTCGGTTCGCCTTGCATAAGACCATAGCGGTTGGCATCGTACAGTGTTTTTGCTGCCCAATGGTCGGCGCTGTCGACAAACGGGTACGGCAACGAATGAACGATTATCGTTTGGTAGCTGTTTCCCAATTTTGCCGCCAAATAAATTTCTTTGTCGGGAATTTTCACGGACAGGGTGCCGTCGTGTGACAGGATCACGCTGTCGGTTTCCAAAAATCCGCCGTACGGTATCGTTTGGTAGTTAAGCGTCGAAAGATCAACGGCAGTATTTTCGGTTGGCTCTTCCGGGTCGGTTCCCTCTTCCCCGACGGTTTGTTCGGAAAGATATTCCGCCCACAACACCGACCCGATATCGGCGTGCAAATCGACCGTATGATATTTTGCCGAGAACGAAAGCGTGGTCGATTCGTACGACGAGGTTTCGATTTCGTCGGGCAGACTATAACTTTGCGGCGTGTCCAAAACATAGACACTTCCCGCGAGATATTCTTTTTCACCGTCGGCCGAATAGGTGCGGACGTAGATATCCACATTTCCGCTTGCACTGCCCGACACGAAAATCGAACCGTCCACAATCTGCGGTTTTCTGTCGATCGTATTTTCTTCGAGCGTTTCGGTATCTGTATCGTTTTCGGACTCATCCGATTTCAGAAAGTATTCATACTCGAAATCAAGCGGCAGATCGACCGGATAACGGTTTTCGTCGGTTGCGATCGGAGGATTCAAAACATAAGACGAACCGCCTGCCAACACGTAAGCGTTTTGTTCGGGTAACTCGCAGTACGCAATCGCTCCGTTTCGTCCCGCCGTGTTGAGAAATACGAGAGAATTTGCCGTTTTGCGTTCGCGTCCGTCGGACGGAACGTTTTTGAGGCTTGCTTGTTTTTCGCCCGGCAGAGCGGCATATACGGTGGTTGAACCGCCGCCGTCGAGATTCATTGCCGTAATACAGCCGAGATTTTTCATTTCATGCGACAATTGATCGATACGCATACCGCCGCTCTTTTCGTTTTTGCGGCCGTCGACACAATAGAAAACAACCGTTCCGTCCTCGGTGATTCCGACAGCGGTGCGCGGGTTGGCATAAGGGTAGTGATTCATTTCGACGTCATCGCAATACGCGCCGTCTTTCAATATGAATCCGCCCGAATTGCCGATTGCCGTAACGGCACCATACCATTCGGGCTCGGCGGTAACCGACAGAGTCAGCTCTTGCCCCGTGTACAGATTTTCCAGACGATAGGCTTGATTGACGTTTTCCGCAACGACAACGAAACAACCTTTCGGAACGTCCGAATTTTCGCTGTCGCGGCGAATCTCTTTTACAACGACGGGAATTTCGCATCCGATATGCAATTTCTCTTTTGATATCTCGTATACGCGCGCATAATAGGGTGGTTCGGCGGTGTCGGAACTTTCGGGTTCTTCCGATTCCTCCGTTTCATTCGGATTCTTCGAGTCGGTCAAATCGTCCGTTCGGTCGGCGCCTTCGGCTTCGACAAAGTTTTCGGCTATTTCCGATGCGAAAGCTTCATCCGAGGGATTCGAAGCGGAATTCGTTTTGACCTCCCCCGCTCTTTCCGCCCCGTCTGTTTCGTGGGTTTCCGTTGCATTATCAAAATCGGTCGAATCGGTCGATTCATCGGAATACAAGAACACAAGAGCGTCGTCGGGAAGTTCGCTCGGCAGATCTTCTTCGGTTTTGTATTCGTTTACCGTTTCATAAGGCTGTAAAACAAGTTCGACCGACGGCGATTTACTGGTTGTGGTTTTACTGTATGTATCGGTCAAAAGGTACACGCCGTATTCGGTGGGACCTTTGTTGATATGGTCGATCGAAACGGTCGATGTGCCGTCGGAAAGAACCGTCTGCATATTCGGATAGGAAATAAATGCGTTTCCCTCTTTATCGAAGCAGAGTGCCGAACGCTCGTTGTCCGACGTGACGATTTCCCCGTTGACGATCATCATGCCAAGTGGGATTCCGGTCGACATACCGTAAAAATCGCCGTTTATGCCGCCGACGACACGCGACCCGTCTTGTTCCAGTTTTTCAATCAGCGTCCCCAGCGCATTGGTGCCGTAAACCGATTCACCATATACCGCGCGAATCTCGGTTTCGCTGTTCGGTGTATACCGAAACACGTAAGATTGCTCATACCCGTATTTCGCATTGGATGAAAGCACTTCGGTGTAGGTAAGTCCGGGCGAGAGCGTATATTCGGTTGCTTGATAGGTCCCACGACCTTGCATATATTCTTCGTACGGCATAGCTTTTGCACATAGGGGTGCGATCAATGACGCTGTCAAAAGCAAAGCGGAAATTTTTTTGAACATATCGACAAACCCTCCCGTTCGATCGATTTTCTCATGTGCCCCGAAATTCGTTTGGATTCGTCATTCGGTTCGCACATGACCGAGCTTTCCCGATCTTTACGGACCTCAAAAGCTCTCGACATTACTTTTCTATTTTATCACAAAGCCTTTTACTATGCAAATGAATTTTCTCACATTTCGGTAAATTTTTTGTTATTGCATACATCGATTTCGTAACAATTTTCGAATAATACACAATACTATGATTCGGAGTGAATACTTATGACTTTTCAAGAACAGATGGCGGACATACGGTTCGATTTATGGGAATATCTTCGCTACGTGCAAAAGCCGATCGTTTTATACGGAACGGGTGACGGCGCCGACAAGATCTATAACATTTTGAATCAAAAAGGAATTCTCGTTACCGCGATTTTTTCGAGTGATAATTTTGTTCGCAACAATTTGTTTCGCGACTATACCGTGACCGATTATGAAAGCGTGATCGACCGATTGGACCCGCGCGAGGGCATGGTTGTTTTGCTCGGATTCGGTACTAATCTTCCCGATGTTATGCAAAACATTCGTTCCATCGGGCACGATTGGGAATTGTACGCGCCCGACGTGCCGGTTTACGGAAAAGGGCTGATGACGCGACGGTATTTTTTTGAAAATATCGACCGTTATGCAGCGATATACGACCGTTTGAGCGATGAAAAATCCAAGCAAACGTTCGTTTCTTGCTTGAAATATCGTTTGAGCGGGAAAATTGCTCATTTGAACGATTGCGAAAGTTCGGTTGAGGAAAGCTACGAACGAATTTTGCGTCCGTACGGGTACTGCCGCTATATAGACGTCGGCGCCTACAACGGGGACACGATCGATGAATTTTGTCGGTTTGCCGGTGATTCGGTGTATATCGATGCATTTGAGCCGGATAAGCGAAATTGTCGTATGCTGAAATACTATGCCGCCGAACACCCCGAACGGAAAATACACATTCACAACGCCGCCGCATGGAACGAAACAAAGGAAATTACTTTTTATGCCCGTTCGGGACGCGGCAGCGGCATTTCGACGTCACATCCCGGTGCGAAAGAGATTCCGATACACGGATTGCGCGTGGACGACGTTGCGGAACGCGCCGATTACGCGAAGATCGACGCCGAAGGTGCCGACAAGGAAGCTCTGCTCGGCATGGAAAAGCTGTTTCACAGCCGCAGACCGCCAACTCTCTGCGTCGCCGCGTATCATCGTCACGAAGATTATGTGGAAATTCCCGAAACGGTGTTTTCCATGTGTGATAATTACGATTTGTATTTCCGACATTTTCCGTGTTATCCATGCTGGGATACGAATTTTTATTTTGTGCCGCGATACGCGCGTTGATGGAACCGACCGATCCACACATAGAAACGTTTATAATAAGAAAAAGCCCCTTGCGTAATGTGCAGAGTAATAAGGAAGTATTTCCGCAAGGCTTAAAAATAGTCTTGCGG
>CAYNXA010000033.1:0-11494 GCA_964401015.1 uncultured Oscillospiraceae bacterium | reverse complement strand
AAGATCAACGTTGTTTTACATGAGCCCGAGATTCCGCAGAATACGGGAAATATTTCGCGCACTTGCGCCGCAACCGGTGCGTCGCTTCACTTGATCGAGCCGTTCGGATTTGAAATCACCGACGCGCGACTGAAACGAGCCGGATTGGATTATTGGCAATATTTGGACATACATTACTACAAAAATTTAGCGCATTTTTATGCCGAAAACCCCGACGCGGCATGCTATTATTTCACGACAAAAGCACCGCATGCGTACACCGAGGTGACCTATCCCGACAACTGCTATCTGTTTTTCGGGAAAGAAACCAAAGGTTTGCCGGAAGATCTGTTGGAAAAGAATCTGGAGCGGTGTGTTCGAATTCCGATGTTGCCGAATTTGCGAAGCTTGAATCTTTCGAACTCGGCGGCAATTGCCGTTTATGAGGTACTGCGACAGAAGAATTTTGCGGGGCTTTCGGAATTCGGAAAATACGGCGAACAACCGTAAACACGCTCGTCCTTACGAAAAATGAGGTAAAATACGGAGTTATTATGAGAATTGTTGTCAAAGTCGGCACATCGACGCTTGCCCATGCGACGGGGTGCTTGAATATTCGTCGAATCGAATTGCTGTGTAAGGTACTCAGCGATATTAAAAATGCGGGGCACGAAGTGATTTTGGTATCTTCCGGTGCTATCGCCATGGGCTTCGGAAAGCTCGGACTCGGTGCGCGTCCGACCGATATACCGACCAAACAGGCATCGGCGGCGGTGGGGCAGTGCGAACTGATGTATACCTACGATAAGCTGTTTACCGAATACAATCACACGGTTGCGCAAATATTGATCACCGCCCCCGATATCGAGGACGAAAAGAGAAAAGGCCATTTCCACAACACCTTGGAGCGTCTTTTGGAGTTGCATGCCGTTCCGATCTTAAACGAAAACGATACGGTCGCGGTCGAAGAATGCGGAATCGGTGATAACGATACGCTGTCGGCAATCGTGGCGGCAAATATCAATGCGGATCTGCTGGTACTGCTTTCGGATATCGACGGGCTTTATGATAAAGACCCGCATAAATTTTCCGACGCAAAGCTCATTGCGCGCGTGGAAGCGATTACCGAAGAAATTATTGCGCTCGGCGGCGGCAAAGGCAGTTCGCTCGGAACGGGCGGCATGGCGACCAAATTGCGCGCGGCACAGATCGCTACCGAAAGCGGCTGCGATATGATGATCGCCAACGGCGAAAAGCCCGAACTTTTGTATGACATTCTCGACGGGCGTTCGGTGGGAACGCATTTTGTTGCGTACCCCGAAAAAAGAAAGTCCGATCGGACGTAAAGAAAAACGGAAAGCAAAGAACAAACGAACAAAGAACGGAAAACAGAAACAGAGGGAAAACTATGTCGGAATCGACCCTTTCATTGTTGCAAAAAACAAAAGCGGCACAGCCGTATATCGCACGGCTCAAGACCGAGGATAAGAATCGCTTGCTTTCGGGTATGGCGGACGCATTGGTGGCTTCAACCGAAAAAATCCTCGCCGCCAATCGTCAAGATATCGAAAAGGCGCGCGGAACCGTTTCGGATGTCATTCTCGATCGTCTTGCGTTGACCGAGAATCGCATTGCCGATATGGCGCAAGGTATGCGGCGCATTGCGTCGCTTCCCGATCCGGTGGGGGAGGACATAAGCGTTACCAAACGCCCCAACGGACTGAAGATCCGAAAACGGCGTGTGCCGCTCGGATTGGTCGCGATCATTTACGAAAGCCGCCCGAATGTCACCTCCGACGCGGCGTGCCTGTGTTTGAAAAGCGGTAACGCCTGTATTCTTCGTTGCGGAAAAGAAGCGTACGAGAGTTGCAAGGCGATCGTGGACGCATTGAAAGAGGGTTTGCTTGCCTTTGGCGCGAACGCCGATATTCTGAACCTTGTTTCGGAAGCGGGTCGCGAAAGCGCCAAAACGCTCATGACCGCCGACGGCTTGGTCGACCTCTTGATTCCGCGCGGCGGAGCGGGGTTGATATCCGCTTGCGTGCGGGAGGCTACCGTTCCGTGTATTCAAACCGGTACGGGCATTTGTCATATTTATATCGACCGCGACGCCGATATCGAAAAGGCGCTTGCGATCGTAAACAATGCCAAAACTTCGCGTCCGTCGGTGTGTAACGCCGCCGAGGTGTGCTTGGTGCATACGGATATTGCCGCCGCGTTTTTACCCCGCTTGCAAGAATTGCTGGTGAACGAGCGAATTGCCGAAGGAAAAATTCCCGTCGAACTTCGCTTGGACGAAAAGTCGGCTGCGATTATCGACGGCAAGACGGCGGGCGAGAACGATTACGATACCGAATTTCTCGATTATATTCTCGCCGTAAAAACTGTCGAAAGCGAAGAAGAAGCGATTGCTCACATTGCGCGCCATTCGACCGGTCACAGCGAGGCAATTATAACCGAAAACGCCTCTTCCGCCGAAGAATTTGTCGCATCTATCGACAGCGCGGCGGTTTATGTGAACGCGTCGACGCGCTTTACCGACGGCGGCGAATTCGGGTTCGGTTGCGAGATGGGCATTTCGACCCAAAAGCTTCATGCGCGCGGCCCGATGGGACTTTGCGAACTTACGACCTATAAATACGTGATCGAGGGAAACGGTCAAGTTCGCTGAAAAAAGCGGTTGCCGACCGAACGAAAAAAGAGAACGGTCGGCATAACAAAATCAGAAACGAGGGGAACTTTCGAATGAATTACAGAGTCGGATTTGTCGGTTGCGGAAATATGGGAAGCGTATTGGCTGTCGCCGCGGCGAACGTGTGCGGAAAAGAACGGGTTTGCGTTGTTTGCTCGTCGTGGGAAAGCACGCAAAAGAAAGCCGACGAGTTGGGACTTTGCGCCGAATCGATCGGCACCGTTTGCGAAGCGGACTATGTATTTTTGGCGATAAAGCCGCAAAAGTTGGATATGGTGGCGACGGAAATGCGCCGCTTTTTAAGCGAGAAAACCGTAGTGGTGTCGATGCTGGCGGGGGTGTCAACCGAAACCCTGTCCGAAAAGCTGAACACGTCGAAAATTATTCGGATCATGCCGAACACGCCGGCGGCGGTCGGGGAGGGGATGACCCTCGTTTGCAAAAGCGACGCGGTGACCGAAGCGGAATACAACGGTTTTTCGGAACTTGCGGCGCAGATCGGCAAAATCGACCGATTGCCCGAAGAAGCGTTTGACGCTGGTTCGGCACTTTCGGGGTGCGGTCCCGCGTATATGTATTTGTTTTTGGAGGCACTTGCCGACGGAGCGGTCAAGTGTGGGTTGCCTCGTGCCAAAGCACGCTTATATGCGGCACAAACCATGTTGGGAGCGGCAAAACTTGCTCTTTCTTCCGAGAAGCATACGGCACAGTTGAAAGACGAAGTATGCAGTCCCGGCGGCACGACCATTGAAGGCGTTCTGGCACTTGAAAACGGCGGACTGCGTGCGGCGGCAGGGGCGGCTGTTGTCGAAGCGTATCAAAAAACACAAAAATTGGCGCAAAAATAGCCGATTCTTTTGCTTGCACTGAAAAAAGGATTATGCTATAATAATGGTGTGACGTAAGGAGTTTTCAAAAACCGTAAGGAGCAGAAAACTCGGTCATGCGCCAGCCGAACGCTTGATTCAGATGGGCGGTCGGGGGACATGACGGGATATCGATTTTGTCGATTCTTTTACGAATTCGGTTTTCCCTTGTAAAACGAGCGAAATACGGGCGATTTATCTGCAAAAAAGTGCGAATCCATGCATTGTTTCCCGAAAGCGTATCACCGAACGGAAAAGGAAAAAATAGGCGAGAAATCGATAAATCAAAATTTTTGTTGCACGGAGGATACACATGAAAAAACGTCGTTTGTTGCTGTTTGCTTTGGATTCCTGCTGCTTTTTTGCCGTATGTTTTGTGATGATGTTCGTTTTTTACGGACAAGACTTTTCTTCGCAAGCGGGATTGTCTATGGTTTTCGCTTATGCGGTCGTATTGTATGCCTTGTTGGCGTTTTCGCGCCTTGCTTGGTCGGTATACGGACGCGTTTGGCGTTACGCGGGACACGTCGACTATATCCGATTGATTTTGTCGGATGTGACGGCGGGTTTGGTGTCGGTGTTGCTGTTTTGCGGTCTCGTACCCCTTTTGAACCGTAACGGCTTTTCGCTGGCACAGCTTACTTTCATTCAACTGCTCGCATTTTATACCGTCGATTGCATAACGGCATTGTCTATGCGCTTTTGCTATCAGCTTTATATCGACCGCAAACCGAAAGACAACGGCAATACCAATCAAATCGGTATTGCCATCGTCGGTGCCGGCATGGTCGGTGTTTCGCTTGTAAAGGACCTGATCACCAATCGCTATTCCAAATATAAGCCGCTTTGTTTTGTCGATACCGACTCAAACAAAGTTGGTAACACTATTTTGAATATTCCGGTTATCGCCGAGGATGACCGCGTACTGAAAGTGTTGTCCGGTATGGGCGTACAGGAAGTGGTGATTGCCATTCCGAAACTTTCGTACGAAACAAAAAACAAAAAATACGAGCGCTATTCCAAGAGCGGATTGGGCGTGAAATTATACGATTATCCGTTGGATGACCGCGACAGCACACGCCGCGCCATGCGTGATATTCAAATCGAAGATCTGCTGTTCCGCAATTCGGTGGATTTCGACGACAGCCTTGCGCCGGTTACGTATGCGGGAAAAACCGTCCTTATCAGCGGTGGCGGCGGCTCGATCGGAAGCGAACTTTGCCGACAGATTGCCAAAATTCACCCGAAGAAACTGATCATTCTCTATATTTACGAAAACAACGCCTACGATATTCAGCAAAGTTTGGTTCGTACATACGGCGACAAATTGGACTTGTCGGTGGAAATCGCGTCGGTTCGCGACGAAGAAAAACTGGACGAGATTTTTGCACTGTATCGCCCCGATATCGTTTTGCACGCGGCGGCACATAAACACGTACCTTTGATGGAAAACTGCCCCAGCGAAGCGATCAAGAATAACGTATTCGGAACATATAAGCTGGCGCGCGTTTCGGAAAAATACGGTGTTAAGCGTTTTATCATGATATCGACCGACAAGGCAGTCAATCCTACCAACGTCATGGGCGCGACCAAACGTATGTGCGAAATGATTATTCAATCCAAAGCGCAAAGCACCACCGAATTCGTTGCGGTGCGTTTTGGAAACGTTCTCGGCTCCAATGGCTCGGTAATTCCGCTGTTTAAGCGCCAGATTGAAGGCGGCGGACCCGTTACGATCACCGACAAGCGTGTAATTCGATATTTCATGACTATTCCCGAAGCGGCGCATTTGGTACTCGAAGCGGGCGCAATGGCGAGTCGCTCGGAAATTTTTGTGCTCGATATGGGCAAGCCGGTCAAGATCTTGACACTTGCCGAGAATATGATCAAAATGTACGGGCTTGCGCCGTATGCCGATATCGATATCCAAGAGATCGGCTTGCGCCCCGGCGAAAAACTGTACGAGGAACTTTTGATAAAAACCGAAAATTTGCGAAAAACCGACAATTCGTTGATTTTTGTCGAACAGGACCGCGCCATTACGCCCGAAGAATTGGAAGAAAAGATTGCAATTTTGCGTGACGCCGTCGAAACAAAAGATAACGAAGTTATGAAACAGGCGCTCATGCGGGTCGTGCCGACCTATCATACCCCCGAAGAAGTCAATCGTGCCGCCTTAAAATCCGAAGAGATGAAATTGGCGGAAACGGTGTGATCGTTTTCCATATTTTTCTCTCAAAACAGCAAGGAGCTTTATGAAAAATCAAACGGTAATCGTACTGGACTTCGGCGGTCAGTACAAAGAGTTGATTGCCCGCCGTATTCGTGAATGTCATGTATATTCGGTGATCATGAGCGGTGCTTCTTCCATCGAAGAAATCAAAACGAAGAACCCGATCGGCATTGTATTGACCGGAGGACCGAACAGCGTATACGACGAAAGATCGCCGAAATGTGAAAAGGAACTGTTTGAATTGGGTATTCCGATTCTCGGTATTTGCTATGGCGCGCAGCTGATGGCGCATACGTTGGGCGGCGTTGTTTCGCCGTGTGAAGTCAGCGAATACGGAAAAACCGATATGTTTTTGGACGCCGATTGCCCGCTGTACAAGGGTCTCGGCCCGAAACAGATCGTTTTGATGAGTCATACCGACCGTGTGACGGCGTTGCCGCAAGGTTTTGTCGTGACGGCGCATACCGAGCATTGTCCGATCGCATCGTATGCCGATCGCGAGAAAAAGCTCTACGGAACGCAGTTTCATCCCGAAGTGACGACAACACGGAACGGCAAAAAACTAATACGCAATTTTTTGTATGAAGTCTGCGGTGCCAAAGGCGATTATTCGATTATCGATTACGAAAAGCGCATAATCGAAGAGATACGCGCACAAGTCGGCGACCGAAAAGTGATTTTGGGACTTTCGGGCGGCGTGGATTCATCAGTGTGCGCGGCACTTTTGGCAAAAGCGATTCCGAATAGGTTAACTTGTATTTTCGTTGATCACGGTATGATGCGAAAAGACGAGGGCGATCAAGTGGAAGAAGCTTTTTCGTCACATGATTTGCGCCTTGTTCGCGTCAATGCCGAAGAACGCTTCCTCCGAAAACTTGACGGTGTTACCGAGCCCGAACAAAAACGAAAGATCATCGGCAAAGAATTTGTCCGCGTTTTCGAAGAGGAATCGTCCAAAATCGACGGCGCGTCCCTCCTTGCACAAGGCACGATCTATCCCGATGTCGTCGAGTCGGGTGCCAATAAGTCGGCTACCATAAAGAGTCATCATAACGTCGGCGGCTTGCCGAAAGATATCAAATTCGAGGGATTGGTCGAGCCGCTTCGCGGACTTTTCAAAGACGAAGTGCGTGAGCTCGGACGTCGACTGGGGTTGCCCGACGAATTGGTCGAACGTCAGCCGTTTCCGGGACCGGGGCTTGCCGTTCGCGTGATCGGTGCGATTACCAAAGACAAACTGGATATTTTGCGGGAAGCCGATGCGATCTTCCGTGAAGAAATGCATAATTTCGGCGCAAGAGCCGATCAGTATTTTGCCGTGCTTACCGATACGCATTCGGTCGGCGTCATGGGCGATTTTCGAACCTACGGATATACGGTGGCATTGCGTGCCGTTATTACGTCGGATTTCATGACCTGCGAATATGCGCCGTTGTCGCATAAATTGCTCGGCAAATGCGCCGAACGTATCGTGAACGAAGTGCCGGGCGTCAGCCGCGTTGTCTACGACGTGACCGGAAAACCGCCCGCTACGGTGGAATGGGAATGACCGCGTAGTATCTGCGACATATAAAGAATTTGAAAAGGCGAAAGAGGCGAAAGCTCCTTTCGCTTTTTCGTGGCGTTTCTTTCAAACGAAATAAGTTTTCCGCCACCCTTGACAGGGTGGCAAATGTGTGTTATAATAGTTCAAAATTGAACAGTTCATTTTTGAAATTTACGAGAGAGGGTGTCATATGTATTCGGGCATTACCGTTTTTCGACAATTTGCCTTGGCATACAACGCCGCTTGTAAACCGCTTTGCCGTGAATTGGAACTTCCGCAAACGGCGTTTGATATCTTGATGTTTCTCGGCAATAATCCGCAATACAAAACGGCAAGCGAAATTGTTGAGATCCGTCGGATAAAAGCCAATTTGGTGTCCGTTCACGTGGAGCGTTTGGTGCGCGACGGCTATCTCGTACGTCGTTCGGTGAAAGGGGATCGACGCAAAATCGAATTGCTTTGCACCGAAAAAGCCGAATCGGTCCTTGTGCGCGGACGTCGGCTTCAACAAGAATTCGGCGAAAAATTGTTTGAAAATATCGATTCGGATACTCGCGCGGTGTTTGAAAACGTGATGCTTCAAATCGAAGAAAACTTGAATACGATTTCGGAGGAAAAATAGCGAAATGAATATATTGGTAACGGTTTTGGTTACGTTTTTTGCCGGCATGGGCGCCGGTTTGGGCACGGGCTTTGCCGGCATGAGTGCGGCGGCGGTGATCAGCCCGATGTTGATTACGTTTTTGCATATGAACCCGTATATGGCGGTGGGAATCGCCTTGGCGTCCGACGTGCTTGCCAGTGCGGTGTCCGCCTACACGTACCGTAAGAATAAGAATCTGGACGTGAAAAACGGATTGATCATGATGGCGAGTGTGCTCGTCTTTACGGCAATCGGCAGCTTTGTCGCAAGCCTTGTCCCGTCGACGACGATGGGAGGCTTTTCGGTATTCATGACGTTTTTGTTGGGAATCAAGTTTATCGTACGTCCCGTTATGACGACCAAAGAAGCGATGGCGAAAACTTCCGCTGCCAAACGTGCCGTACAGTCGATCGTATGCGGTGCGTTGATTGGATTTATTTGCGGTTTTATCGGTGCGGGCGGCGGTATGATGATGCTTTTGATCTTGACAAGTGTTATGGGATTCGAACTAAAGACCGCTGTCGGTACCAGTGTGTTTATCATGACGTTCACCGCTTTGACCGGTGCCGTTTCGCATTTTGTCATCGGCGGTGCCCCCGATCTTATCGTTTTGATTTTGTGCGTTGCCTTTACACTTTTGTGGGCAAGAATCGCCGCTTTGTTTGCCAATAAAGCCCAACCCAAAACCTTGAACCGTGCAACCGGTATTATTTTGGTGATTTTGGGTATTGTTATCATGGGATTCCAATGGCTCGGTTGAACTTTCAACCAAATTTCGAAAAAAATCAAAAATCCCTTGCAATTTTTTGAAAAAATGATAAAATATATTATATCGTGTAGCAAATGCGTAAGTCCGGATATCGGATTTACGCATTATTTTTTTGCAAATTCGGAGATAAAATTTATGGAAGAAACGAATCAAGAGTTTTTGGTGACCGAAAAAATCGGTACGTTAATGCGAAAATATGCGGTACCTTGCATTATTTCGCTACTGGTCGGCGCGCTTTATAACATAGTCGATCAGATTTTTATTGCCAATGCCGATTATCTCGGCTCGTACGGAAATGCGGCGAACACCGTTGTGTTTCCGCTGACGGTTATTGCTTTGGCATTTGCCGTTATGATCGGAGACGGATGTTGTGCTTTTGTCAGTCAATCGCTCGGCGCGGGGCGAAAAGAACAGGCGTCCAAAAGTATCGGAAATGCGATAATGCTTTGTGTTGCCGTCGGTGTTGTGTTAACAAGCGTGTATTTGCTTTTTGACGAGGCACTTTTAACCGTATTCGGCGGCAAAGTGAACAACGAAACCTTTGCGCTTTCCAAAGAGTATTTCTTTTGGATCATGCTCGGTATGCCGTTTTATATTTTCGGACAAGCAATGAATCCGATCATTCGTTCGGACGGGAATCCTCGCTTTACCATGATTGCCATTTCGTCCGGCGCGATTGCCAATATTATTTTGGATCCTATCTTTATTTATCCGTTGAAAATGGGCATGACGGGTGCGGCTGTCACAACGGTTATCGGGCAGGCATTGACGGCGGTTTTGTCGCTTGCGTATTTATTCCGTATGAAAACGATACGCCTTGCCAAGACCGATTTCGGATTTTACGGTACATTGATGAAACGATTTCTTCCGTTGGGACTGACAAGTTTGCTCGCTCAATTGTCGTTGGTGCTGTCGCTGGCAGCATCACAAAATATGTGTGCCAAATACAGTGCTCTCGACCCGATCTTTTCTCAACCTGAATATGTACAAATACCGCTTGCCGCCCTCGGTATTGTCATGAAATTTTCGCAGATCGCTCTTTCGACGGCAATTGGACTTGCGGCGGGATGTATTCCGATCGTCGCCTATAATGTCGGTGCCGGACGAAACGATCGCATCAAGCAATTGCTGCTTCGGTTGCTCGTAACCGAAGCGATTATCGGTTTTGCGGTATGGATCGTTGCCGAATGCTTTCCGCATATCATTGCCGAATTGTTCGGTGCGGGGAATGAAAGCGTGTATTATACCGAATTTGTCTTGAAAAGTTTCCGCATTTATTTGTGTATGATTCCCCTTGCCATGGTCAACAAAGGAATTTGCAAGCGTTAGGTCGTGCGGGCGCATCGATTCTGTTGTCTATGACGCGTGAGATCATTTTCGGGGTGTCTTTGCCGATCGTTCTGCCGATGTTTTTGCAATTGGACGGATTACTTTTGTCTTTCCCGACGGCGGATATTTTGACCTTTGTGTTGTCGGTTGTCGTGATTGTAAAAGTATATAAATCTCTTAAAAAGTAAGTGTAACAATTTTCGACAAAGCATTGATTTTGTGCGGACTTTGTTGTATAATAAGTACGTTAAAAAACGAAGATCGGTTTTCTGCTCTGTCGGTGTATGGTCCAAAACACAAAACCGCTTTCGTATGCAAAAAATACGTACAGGTTTGTTTGCAAACCGATAAGTCAAAAACACGACGACAGTTTTGCGAAAACAAAGTGCAAATTTATTTTTCGGGAGGAATATTATATGACAAACAACGTACGTCCGGATTCCATGGCACGTATCAACACAGCCGAATTGGCAAATGCGTTTATTGAAGAACAGGTGAGCGCGATTCGAAATCAAGTTGGAAACAAAAATGTTCTTTTGGCATTGTCGGGTGGCGTCGATTCTTCGGTCGTTGCGGCATTGTTGATTAAAGCAATCGGCAAGCAGTTGGTTTGTGTACACGTAAATCATGGCCTTATGCGTAAAGGTGAGAGCGAACAAGTTATCGAAGTGTTCCGTAATCAAATGAATGCCAATTTGATTTATGTCGATGCAACCGATCGGTTCTTGGATTTGTTGGCAGGAGTCAGCGAACCCGAAAAGAAACGTAAAATTATCGGTGGCGAATTTATCAAAGTGTTTGATGAAGAAGCGGCAAAACTTTCGGATATCGCTTTCTTGGCACAAGGTACGATCTATCCCGATATTTTGGAATCCAAAGGCGTAAAAGCGCATCATAATGTCGGCGGATTGCCGGAAGATATGAAAATGGAATTGGTCGAACCGATCAAATTGCTGTATAAAGATGAAGTGCGCGTAGTCGGTGAAGCACTCGGCTTGCCGCACAGCATGGTATATCGTCAGCCGTTCCCCGGCCCCGGCCTCGGTGTTCGTTGCCTCGGCGCTATTACCCGCGACAGACTTCATGCATTGCGTGAAGCCGATGCAATTTTGCGTGAAGAGTTCGATAAAAACGGTCTTGCCGGTAAGGTTTGGCAGTATTTTATCGCCGTTCCCGAATTTAAGAGCGTTGGCGTTCGTGACGGAAAACGTTATGAGGGTTGGTCCGCTGTCATCCGCGCCGTCAATACAACCGATGCCATGACCGCCACCATCGAAGAGATTCCTTATGCTCTTCTCCACCATATCACCGACCGCATTACCCATGAGGTCGAAGGCATTAACCGCGTTGTCTTGGATTTGACCCCGAAACCGATTGGGACGATTGAGTGGGAATGATGTATTGCACTCGAAAAATGGCTTAACCACGCCGTTTGTA
>CAYNXA010000032.1:8367-11581 GCA_964401015.1 uncultured Oscillospiraceae bacterium | reverse complement strand
ACGCTATGCATTACGTGTGATGATCGATCTTGCCGAAAAGAAAGCGGAAACGAAAGCAAAAGGGGGGAACGAAACCGAAGCTCCCGTTTCGTTGCGCAGCATTGCCGAACGGCAGGATATTACCGTCAAATATCTCGAACAAATCGTTTCGCGGCTTGCCGAGGCGGGCTTGATCGTCGGAACGCGCGGCAATTGCGGCGGATATCGTTTGGCAAAAGAAGCGGGAAACATAACCGCGTATGAAATTTTGCTTGCCGCCGAACGCGAAAATACCGAACCGATCGCCGATGAGCAAAACGCCAAAGCCGACGCTTTTTGGAGCGGCTTCGAAAAAGCGCAAAACGATTATGTCAAAGAAAAAACGCTGGAAGATATCGTCAAAGGCGGCAGAACTTCATCCAGACGCGAACCGTCGGTTTGGATTTTGTAAGTAACCGCGCGCTGCTACGGCGCGCCCGTTTCGGTGCCGACAAGCAAGAACATGACGCGGATTTTGCTCAAAATTTCAAGGTGCAAGAAAAATGAATTTTTCCTTGATTTTTCGGTTGAAACCGAGTATAATGTAAATATAAGAATTTTTGAAAATCGGAAAATGCGAAATGAGGTGCTTTTATGTTAGCGGAAATCCGAGGTCGTTCACAAATCACGATCCCGTCCGAAATTATAAAGAAGCTCGGAATTTCCGAGGGCGATACGTTTGACGTTGTGGAAAAAGACGGCGGAATATTTCTTTGTCCCGTCGTTGTCTATCCGAAAGACAAAATAGCAAAAATCGCAAAATTGCTGAAAGAGTCGGAAAATGAAACGAGCCCTCGGTCTGCTTTTGAAAGTGTTGAAGATATGTTTGCCGACATGGGAATTGATGTGGAAAATGTATAAACTGAAATATACAAAAGAATTTGAAAAAGGCTTGAAAAAACTGTCTCATGCGGAACAAAGGCAAACTATGGCAAAATTGAAACTTTTGATACAGGACCCCTTTTATCCGTCGCTTCGTACTAAAAAGGTACAAGGGTTGGATAAGGTGTTTGAAATGAGTGTAAATATGGATATTCGCATTTTGTGGCGTTATGAAAACGGCGTCATCCTCTTGCTGATTGACATAGGGCACCACAAAGATATGTTGGGGATTTAACCGAAAATGTTTGCGAAAATGAGGCAACGTGAAATTTTCGGCGCACAAAACAACAAAAAAGAATCCGATTTTTGTCGGATTCTTTTTTATATCCCGTCATGGGACACTCATTTTTTGTGAAGCGATTAAACTGCGCAGATCGGAATCAGCTTAAAGGCGCCCGAAAAGTCTTTGTCGGCGACGCGGTAGGCTTTATCCAATTCGGGACCGCAGGAGTTCGAACCGATACCGCTCATACGCATATCGATGCAGACGATGACGTTCTTTTCGGGTGAAAGTTCGTAATCGTGTTTTGCCGCCGTGAGCGTTTCGGCGCGGAAATGCGATACGTTAAAGCTGAAAGTATCCTCTTCGTACAGCGTTTCGAAGCGCAAACCGTTGCCGAGAAGATTGGTCACTTCGGCAAAACGCGTGCCGAAATGCGAGGAGTTTTCTTGCGGCTTGATATAAGGTTCGAAATTATCGGTTGCCGTCGTTTTGAAAAGCGAAAGACGCGACGCAAGATGCTTGTCGGGATAGCTTTCCATGGGACCGTAGCCGAAATACGAAGCGTTTTCGCAATCTTCGGGCAGAACCAAACGCACACCGAAACGGGGCAAATAGGTGTTTTCAAGTCCGTCGCCGCGCGATACGGCATATTCGACCGAAACGGCACCGTCGCGCGTAAAGACATAACTTGCCTTGACAAACAATCCTTGTGCCCGCCCGGCTGTTCCGAGAGCAAGGTCGCAGAAGAGAGTGACGTGGTCATCGGCGCGTTCCGAAAGTCCTGCCGCATACACGGTCGGACGATAACTGTTCAGTCCGAGATCTTCCCAAACCTTGCGAACGTATTGGTCATTGTCGGTCGGAGCACGCCAAACATTCAGGCTCATCGGCTCGCATAGCAAGGCTTTTCCCTCGTGAATAATATCGCAGATCGTGCCCATGACCTTGTCGAATCGATAGCAAGTCTCGCCGCAACAGATTTCGATATAGCGGTCATCCTCGCCGTATTCGAGCGGATAACCGTTTGTCGCCGCATTGTCCTCTTCTTCGTCCCCTTCGCAAAGTGTAAAGAGTTCGAATTGATAAAAACCGTTTTCTTCCCCTTGCGCGGCATACGGATATGCCGTATTGTAAAGAAAGCGCAAGGTGAGGGTATATTCACCCGCCTCGGTAAAGTCGCAAGCGTTAAAAAGCGAATAGGTTTCGGATTCATTCGGTACAATATCAAGGCTTCCGACTTTGCCCGACAGAACTACTTTGCCGTCACATTCGACGGTATAAGCAAGGCTCAGATCCGAAAGAGTCGTAAATTGACGGCGGGACGTGACGGTCACTTTGCCGGTTTCAAAATCGATAAGTTCGGCGGTATAGGGCTGATAGATCTTTTTCATTTCGAGCATACCAGTGTGCGGTCTGCGATCGGGGTAAACAAGACCGTCGACACAGAAATTGCCGTCATGCGGCGTTTCACCGAAATCGCCGCCGTAGGTATAGCCGCGCTTTTCGTTTTTGTCATCCCCGACATTGATTTGCACCGAATGGTCGCAAAATTCCCAAATACAGCCGCCGAATACGCAGTCGTATTTGTAAATCAAATCCCAATAAGCGGCAAGATCGCCGGGACCGTTGCCCATGGCATGGCAATATTCGCAAAGGAAATAGCATTTGCTTCCCTTTTCGAGATACGGCATCATGTCGTTTTCGATATGGGGATACATAAACGATTCCATATCGGATATGGCGCACATTTGCTCTTTGGTCGCATTTTTTACATTGGTAAAACAGTTTTCGAAATTCTTTTCGAGATACAGCTCGTTGGCACCCTCGTAATGAATGAGGGCGTTTTTGTTTCGCGAACGGATATAATCCGCCATGCGAACCTGATTGATACCGACACCCGATTCGTTGCCCAACGACCAGAAAATCACGCAAGCGGCGTTCTTGTCCCGTTCAAAAAGACGTTCGGTACGATCGAGATACAGAGTAGTCCAATCAAGCGAATCGGAAAGCATACCGCGCTGCCCGAGATATGCGAATCCGTGCGTTTCGATATCGGCTTCGTCGACTACATAAAAACCGAGTTCGTCGCAC
>CAYNXA010000032.1:0-8357 GCA_964401015.1 uncultured Oscillospiraceae bacterium | reverse complement strand
GCACAATTCGATAAAACGCGGGTCGGGTGGATAATGGGAGGTGCGGATCGTATTGACGTTGTGTGCTTTCAAAAGATACAGATCCGAAAGAAAATGTTCATACGGCGAAGTGTGACCGAGCAGGGGGTGTGAATCGTGATGATTGACGCCGCGCGCTTTGACTTTTTTGCCGTTGATATACAACACGCGGTCGCGGATCGCCATATGCTTAAAGCCGATCTTTTTGACGATCACTTCGTCGTCGCAAGTGAGAACGAGAGTATAGAGCGTGGGGCACTCGTCGCTCCAAAGAGACGGATTTTCAACCGAAAGCGTCAATCCGTCGACAAGTTCGCCCGAAGAAAGAACCGATTCATCCGACGAAAGAAGTTCATACGATACGGCGGCGTTTTCGGTTTTCGAAAGTTCGAATGTGACCGTGCCTTTCGAAAAATCGTCGGATACGTCGGTTTTGGCGTAAAAATCGATAATGCGTTCTTTGCTGCGGGCGAGCAGATACACTTCGCGGAAAATGCCCGAAAAGCGCCACATATCTTGGTCTTCCAAATAGCTTGACGCGCTGTGTTTTACGCACAAAACGGCGATACGGTTGCGTCCCGCTTTTGCGAGCGACGAAATGTTAAATTCGCTGACCCCGTGGCTGACCGACGAATAACCGACAAATTCACCGTTCACGTAGACATAAAAGCCCGAATCGACGCCTTCGAAATTGAGAAAAACGTCACGGTCGGCAAATTCTTCGGTCAAATAGAAATCGCGCAAATACAGCCCGCAAGGGTTTTCCGGCGGAATGTGCGGCGGGTCGACGGGGTAGGGGTAACGAATGTTGGTATAATTGGGCACGTCGTAGCCGCGATCGAGCACGGTCTGCCAATTACGCGGCACATCGATCTCGTCGAAGCAACCGCAATCGCACGGCTCATAGTCTTGGGCGGTGTAATCCTCGTCGTCGATATCGGCAATCGACGGGAAATATTTGAACGACCATTGTCCGCAAAGAGTTTTGAAATACGCCGACTGTTCCCGCGAAAGGCGCAACGCCCGACGACGATTTTCGAACGGAATGAAGTAGGTGCGTGGTTTTTCGCAATTTACATGAAAATCGGTAAGCGACAAATGATAGGCTTGGGTATCGAATTCCATAACGAATCCTTTCTGTTTGTTTGCTGAGTTTGACGGTTGCGCAATTTACGCTTTATGGGAGGAAACGATCTCGCCCAAAAGTTTGATACCTTTTTCGATTTCTTCGAAAGAGGGCATGGAGTAGTTCAAACGGAAAGAAGCCGACGGTGCGCTTTCGTCGCAATTGAAAGCCGTACCGGGAACGACAAAGACGTTTGCGGCTTTGGCAGATTCCAAAAAGTCGGGGAGCGGAAGCGTATCGGGCAGGGTACACCAAATAAAGAGACCGCCTTCGGGACGTGTATAGGATACGCTTTTCGGCATATATTTATCCAACATATCCAGCATGAAATGGCATTTTTTGCGATAGAGGGCGCGAATGGCTTCGATATGCTTGTCAAGGTCGTACCGTTCCATATAGTCCGACACCATCATCTGGAAGAAAATGTTGGTATGGACATCCTCCACTTGTTTTGCCACGACCATCTTCTGCAGAATCGTTTCGTTGCCGCAGGCAAAACCGACCCGCATACCCGCCGAAAGGATCTTCGAGAACGAGCCGCAGTAGATAACTCTGCCGTCGGTGTCCATGCTCTTGATGGTGGGCAGATCTTCGCCGTCGAAGCGCAGATCGCCGTACGGATTATCCTCCAAAATGATCACGTCGTATTTTTGCGCCAAGGCGTAAACTTTCTTTCGCTTTTCGAGCGACATGGTGATACCGCCGGGATTTTGGAAGGTGGGAATGACGTACAAAAGCTTTGCCTTTTCGCCCTCGGCTTTCAAAGTCGCTTCCAATTGTTCGATGCAAATGCCGTCGTTTTCCAATTCGACGCCGACGGTGCGCGCTCCGTTGGAACGGAACGAATTGAGCGCACCGATAAAACTCGGATTTTCGCAAATAACGGCGTCGCCGACGTTGCAAAGTGCTTTACAGGCGAGCTCAATTGCCTGTTGACCGCCCGAAGTGACGATCGTCATGTCGCCGTCTTTGCCGATATTGAATTTGGTTTTGATACGTTCTTCGATCTGTTTGCGAAGCTTCGGATACCCCTCGGTCACGCTGTATTGAAGCGCGCCGGAAGCGTTGTTTTTGAAAATGTTCTCGGAAATTTCCGAAAAAGCTTCGACGGGAAAGGATTCGGGAGCGGGGTTGCCGGCGGCAAACGAAATGGCGCCGGGGGTGCCGAGGCTTTTGAAAATCTCACGGATAGCCGACGGCTTCATGACCGCCATGCGGTCGGAAATTTTATATTCCATAAATGCGTTCTCCTTGCAATAAAGCGGTTTTGCGTGCTCAAAGCGTATTGGCGTCGGAAAGGGTGCGAATCTCGTTTTGTTCGAGCACCGACAGAGTCTTTTCGGGCTTGTCGGTCTTCATAACGACAACCGCGCCGCCGTCTTTGCGTCCGACGAATGCGTACAAATATTCGATGGCAATGTCGGCGGTCTTCAAATGTTCCGTAATGCGGGAAAGTCCGCCGGGACAATTGTCGATCGGAACGGCAATCACGTCGGTGATACGAACCACAACGCCGATTGCGATCAACGTGTTTTTCGCTTTTTCGGGGTCGGAAACGATCATACGCATAAGACCGTAATCCGACGTATCGGCGATCGAAAGGGCACGAATATCGATATCCGCTTTTCCGAGCGCTGCCAAAATGTCCGCCACTCTGCCCGATTTGTTTTCCACAAATATGGTAAGCTGTTTGATAAACATAAATAGTATACCTCCGTAACGGTAAAGTCGGTAAAGTCGGTAAAGTCGGCAAAGTCGCCGAATCGCTCAAAGTTTGCGGTTGTCGATGACGCGCTTTGCTTTGCCCTCACTGCGTGTGATGGATTTCGGATTGACGAGATGAACTTTGGCACCGACACCGAGCACACTGCGCAGACGATCGACGATGGTGCGTTCCAATTTTTCGATCGATTTTACTTCGTCGTGCAGGAATGCTTCGCTCATTTCGACATTGATGTCAAGCGTGTCGGTGTTGTTTACACGGTCGACGAGGATCTGATAGTTGGGCGTGACGTCGCCGCCGATGTTGAGAAGTACTTCTTCGATCTGCGACGGGAATACGTTTACGCCGCGAATGATGAGCATATCGTCGGTTCTGCCGTGAGGCTTGTTCATGCGGATGTGTGTTCTGCCGCAACGACACGGTTCGTAAACCAACGAGCAGATGTCGCGCGTGCGATAGCGGATAACGGGGAAGCCCTCTTTGGCGAGCGTCGTGAACACCAACTCACCCGTACTGCCTTCGGGCAGTACTTCGCCCGTATCGGGGTCGATGATCTCGGCAACGAACAGGTCTTCGCAAATATGCATACCGCATTGGTATTCACATTCGTACGAAACGCCGGGACCTTGAATTTCCGAAAGCCCGTAAATGTCATACGCTTTGATGCCGAGTCCGTCTTCGATGGCATGACGCATATCTTCGGTCCACGGTTCGGCGCCGAAAATGCCCGCTTTCAGTTTCAATTTGTCTTTCATACCCGCTTCGGCAACCGCTTCGGCGAGATACATGGCATACGACGGCGTACAGGTGAGATGTGTCGAGCCGAAGTCGACCATGGTGTTGATCTGCAATTGCGTATTGCCCGCCGAGATCGGAATAACGGTCGCACCGAGATTTTGCGCGGCGTCGTGAATACCGAAGCCACCGGTGAAAAAGCCGTAACCGAATGCGTTTTGCACAAACGAATTCTTATCGACTCCCGCCGCCGAAAGACTGCGAGCCACCGTTCCCGCCCAAGCATCGAGATCGTTTTTCGTATAGCCTACGACGATCTTTTTACCGGTCGTGCCCGACGAAGCGTGTACGCGAACGATGTTTTCCATCGGTTCGGCGAAAAGACCGTAGGGGTAATAGTCGCGCAGATCCTTTTTGTAGGAAAAAGGGAGCAGGTGTAAATCGTCGATGCTTTTGATGTCCGACGGCTTTATGCCGTTTTCGTCCATACGGTCATGAAAGCATTTTACACGTTCGTACATACGGTTGACTTGCCAAACAAGTCGTTCGCTTTGCAGCTTTTTCAGCTCCTCGCGGGGCATGGTTTCGATTTTCGGATTGAATATCACGGGATGGGACCTCCTTTTGACGGCGTTGCCGCGGGTTGTTTATTCGACTGTGATGAATTTTGATTGAGGTTGGTCGGGACGTGTTCAGTTCAAATGATAGCCCAAATCAAAAGCACGCAAGTTTACTTCGAGGAACTTTTCGGGAACGGTTTTTTTGATGGTTTCGATCCAATGCTCGTAGGAAATGTCGGTGTTTTTCGCCATGACACCGATCAAGACCACGTTCACGGCACGGGTGTTGCCCGCTTCTTTGGCAAGACTCAACGCGTCTGCGGCGGTGAGAGTGCAAGCGCCCGAGAGTTTTTCTTCGATATCGGCGGGATATTGTGCCGCGCCGGTGATAACCGGCATGGGATTCATCTTTTGCGTGTTTACGATCATTTTACCGCCTTTTTTCACATACGGCAAGGCACGATAGGCTTCCAACAGTTCAAATGCGAGTACAATGTCGGCTTCGCCTTTATCGATGATCGGCGAATAAACTTTTTCGCCGTATTTTACGTAGGTAACGACACTGCCGCCGCGCTGACTCATGCCGTGAACTTCGGATACCTTTACGTCATAGCCGAGATCGATAACGGCATTTCCCAATATGCGGCTGGCAAGAAGCGTACCTTGTCCGCCGACACCGACGATCATTATATTCTTTGTCATATCAGTTTTCCTCCTTGGAAATGGCTCCGAACGGACATACGTTCACGCACAAGCCGCAGCCGTTGCACTGTGTTTCGTCGATAACGACTTTGCCGTCGCGAAGCGATATGGCGGGACAGCCGAGCTTTAAGCACATTTTGCAATTGCGGCAATTGTCGCCGATCTTGCAATGACCGCTGTATTTAACGGTTTTGAGCAAGGCGCAAGGACGTTGCGCGATGATGACCGACGGCTCGTCGGCGGCAACTTCTTCTTTGACGACCTTTTCGAAATTCTTAACGTCAAACGGGTCGGCAACCGTCACACGGTCTACGCCGACGGCTTTGCAAAGGGCAATGAGATCGACCTGTTTCGTCGCCTCTCCGCGAATGGTCTTGCCGGTGGTGGGGTTGTCTTGGTGACCGGTCATGCCGGTTATGGAGTTGTCGAGAATGATGACGGTATTGATACCCTTGTTGTAAACGATGTCAACAAGACCGGTGATACCCGAATGCATAAAGGTCGAGTCGCCGATGACCGAAACCAACTTTTTGTTGAATTCGGTACCGCGCGCTTTTGCCATACCGAGAGCGGCGCTGACCGACGCGCCCATGCAGATGGTCGTATCGACCGACGCGAGCGGCGCTACCGCGCCGAGGGTATAACAGCCGATGTCACCCGAAACGGTAAGTCCGAGCTTTTTGAGGACGTAAAACGTACCTCTGTGCGGACAGCCGGCACACATGACCGGCGGGCGATTCGGAATTGCTTCGGTAATGTCCGCACAAGCGGGTGCGTCTTCACCGAGAATTGCTTTTTTAATCATGGCGGGCGTGTATTCGCCGAGAAGCGTAAAGGCGTCTTTGCCGATCACGTTTATGCCGAGTGCTTTACAGTGTTCTTCGAGAACAGGGTCCAATTCTTCGATACAGTAAACGGTATCGCACAGGGCGGCAAAATCGCGAATTTTTTGTTCGGGGAGCGGATACACTATGCCGAGCTTTAAGTAATTGACATTGTCACCCAACGCTTCTTTGGCGTACATATAGGCGATACCCGCCGTGATGACGCCGATCTTTTTGCCGTTGTTTTCGATCGTATTCAAATCGGTTTCTTCGGCAAACTTGCGTAAAGCGGCGATCCGTTCTTCTACGACAACATGACGCTTTTTCGCACAAGCGGGCATCATAACGTATTTTTCGGTGTTCTTCTCGTAATCTTTGAGTGGGCGATCTTCACGCGCGCCGAGCGTTACCAAACTTTGCGAATGGGAAACGCGCGTCGAAAGACGGATGAATACGGGCGTATCGAACTGTTCGGACAATTCGAATGCGCGGCGGGTGAATTCTTTGCATTCGCCCGAATCGGACGGTTCGAGCATGGCAATCTTCGAGGCTTTTGCGTAATGACGCGAATCTTGTTCGTTTTGCGACGAATGCATGCCGGGGTCATCGGCAACGCAGAATACAAGTCCGCCGTTTACACCGATATAGCTCATGGTAAATACGGGGTCCGCCATAACGTTGAGTCCCACGTGCTTACAGCAGGACATGGCGCGCGCACCGCCGATCGAGGCACCGATAGCCACTTCGGCGGCAACTTTTTCGTTGGGCGACCATTCGACATATACTTCGTTTGCGTCATAGGTTGCCGCACATTCGGTGATTTCGGTACTCGGTGTACCGGGATAAGAGGCGACAACGCGCACACCGGCTTCATAAGCACCGCGTGCAACTGCCGCGTTTCCGAGCATTAACTGTTTCATTGTTTGAGTCCTTTCTGTATTTTGTATACGTTCTGTATACGGGTATCGGTTTGGCAAAGAAAACGGTCGCGTGTGCGCCGTATTGCCGACGGAAATAAAGAGTTATAGTTTCATCGGGGGTTTGCCGATTCGTTATATTTCGTTTTGCTGTGCCACCAGACTCTTTCCGCCGTATATGGCGCGGAGCTTGGGCTTTTCGATCTTTCCGGTGGGATTGCGGGGAATATCGGCGAAAATGATATGACGCGGACGCTTGTAGCGCGGCAGATCTTCGCAAAATTCGGCGACTTCGGCTTCGGTAAGCGAAAAGCCTTCTTTGATTTCGATGATTGCCGCCGCCGCTTCGCCCAAACGCGGATCGGGAAGTCCGATAACCGCCACATCTTTTACGGCGTCCATTTTGCGGATGAAGTTTTCGATTTGGACGGGATACAAGTTTTCACCGCCCGAAATGATGACGTCTTTTTTGCGGTCGACCAAGTAGATGAAGCCGTCCTCGTCCTCGGTCGCCATGTCGCCGGTGTAGAGCCATCCGTCGCGCAACACTTCGTCGGTCGCTTTTTCGTCTTTGTAATAGCAGGTCATAACGCCGGGGCCCGCCACGCAAAGCTCACCGACTTCGCCGCTTGCGACGGGCTTGCCGTTTTCGTCGACGATCTTCACCTGCCAGCCGTAACCGGCTTTTCCGATGGCACCGACTTTATGTACGTTTTCGAGTCCCAAATGTACGCAACCGGGACCGATCGATTCACTCAATCCGTAGTTGGTGTCGTATTTGTGATGTGGGAACACCGAAAGCCAACGCTTGATAAGGCTCGGCGGCACCGGTTGCGCGCCGATGTGCATAAGACGCCATTGCGACAAGGTGTATTGCGAAAGATTGATCTTGCCCGCATCGATCGCGTCGAGAATATCTTGCGCCCACGGAACCAGCAACCACACGATGGTGCAGTGTTCTTCCGAAACGGTGCGGATGATCCAATCGGGACGCGTGCCTTTCAAAATGACCGCTTTACCCGCCGAGATAAGACTGCCGAACCAATGCATTTTTGCACCGGTATGATAGAGCGGCGGAATACAAAGGAATACGTCGTCGTGCATTTGCAGATGGTGTTTTTGCTCGACGATCGCCGATTGGGTCAGACTGCGGTGCTTGTGCAAGATCGCTTTCGGGAAACCGGTCGTGCCCGATGAAAAGTAAATGGCGGCGTCGTCCTCGTCGGTGATCGAAAGATCAGGCTTGTGCGACGAGCAAAAAACGATAAAGTTTTCGAAGCAATCGGCAAACGTCGGACAGTCCTCGCCGACGTAGAAAAGCTGTTTTACGTCGGGAATCTTGTTGCAAATGCTTTCGATACGACCGGTGAATTCGGGACCGAAAATCAAAATCGACACGTCGGCTTTTCCGAGACAGTATTTGATCTCTTCGGCGGTGTAGCGATAATTGAGGGGCACGGCAATACCGCCCGCTTTCAAAATGCCGAAATAAACCGGCAACCATTCGATCGAGTTCATAAGCAGAATGGCGACCTTGTCGCCGCGCTTGAGTCCGCGCGACAGGAGAAGATTGGCAAAACGATTGGCTTTTTTGTCGAAATCGCCCCAGGTGAGTTCGCGACGAAGCGGTTCACCCGGTTCGGGTTGGATAAGCGAATATTCGCGCCACGTGATACGGCTTTCGGGTTTGAATTCGGGATTGATCTCCACCAGCGCGGTCTCGCCGCCAAATTCGCGCGCATTGCGTTCGAG
>CAYNXA010000031.1:0-11594 GCA_964401015.1 uncultured Oscillospiraceae bacterium | reverse complement strand
GCCGCCGTTTGCGACGATAACCCCGCCGATACGGGCGATTATTAAAACTTTTAACGTACTTCACTGTGTCCGCAAAGTTCCCGCTGGTTGCTGTGTATGCCTGCGACTATTCGTCTGCAGTTGTCTCTATCAACGCATAACGGTTTAACTCCTTACTCGACCGCCCAGATTTGCCCTCTGGGCGGTCTTTCGTGTCAGCGTGAGTTATTTGTTTAGCAAGTCGTTTAGAGCGTTCTCTGCATCGGATTTGGGTTCGCTGGTGGCTGCTGTGGCTTTCGCCTTGGTTTGTTTTGCTGCCGCGCTGTTATGTACCTCAGTGTTGATCTTATCGATGACTTTCTTTGTATCGTCTTTCGAGACCTCACCGTCCTGCGTTACTTCGAGTACCGTGTCTACGATTGCCTTCGCAGACGATTTCGTAAGTACTCCGTCACCGAGGGCATACGCTACGACCGGGAGTGCGCCGGTGAGCAGTATCTCCACTCCGTTGACGGTGAAGTATGCAGGGGCGATTTTGTTTGCCAGAAACCATAAGCCTACGGCGAGTCCAAACGCTAACAAGATGATGCTCTTGTTTGCGAGCTTTCTCAGCTTTTCGTTCTGGATCTTCTTAGTCAAGGCCTTGATCGGCTTCTTGAGCAGGGCGAGAATTACGAATACAAGTGTTGTCATAATTAGGATTATAACGACCGTAAAAAGCGAGTAGCCTTGGTTGATTAACATATCAAACACGGACTTCAATGCTTCTACCATTGTCTATTAACCTCCTATTTCAGTTTCGACCTTTTTGATCTCTCTTTCGATTTCATCGAGTTCGACCTTCACTTCAGCTTTGGCTTCGAGTTCCGCTTCCGCTACGGCCTGTGCTTCCAGTTCCTGCTTCTTTGCGGCTACAGCTTCTCTCTGTGCGGTGATTTTCGCATCGAGTTTAGACTGTTCGTCTTTGATGAAGTTCTGGAGTGCTTGGTCGAGGTTTGCGGACTTTTCTGCCACACCGATTGCCTTATCGGCATAGATCTGGTTCTGTCTCACACCGGCTTTGGCTTCGATTTTCTTCTTGGCTTCTTTCAAGCCGGCGAGGTAGTCCTGTTTGTACTGTAAAATGAGTTCGTTCATCATGATTCTATTCCTCCGAGTTTATAATTGCATTGATGTCGATACCATCGACACAGGGGTTGCTTTCGGGTTCGGTTTTTTCTTCGATGCTGTCGTTCACTTCCGGAGCAGGCTCAAGTTCTGCAATGAGCGAGTCGATTTCGTTCACTTCAGCAATCAAAGGACTAACGTCACCGTAGGCCTCAATCTTGCGATTGATTTCGTCTCTTTGCTCTAACAGGTCGTTATAACCTGCGAGCTTCTCTTCTCGTTCAGCTTTTTGCCTTTCGAGATAGGCCTTGATTTTCGAGTTTGGCATTTTGTTCCTCCTTTTTAAATAATGCTATACTTTTGTAATGTCGTAATCACTATGTAGGTTACCAGCGCCACCGCGCCTATTACCAAAAGTGAAACGACCAGCACGCGCGCTGACTTCGCTATGCTTGATAGTTTTTTGAAGATGCTATCCACGCAGTCGGCCAGAATGTTGATGATTGACGTGGGTGTGCCGACAAGGATTAGCACCACGATTTGAAAGAAGGAGAGAATGCTGAACAGCACCCTTTGCATTCCCTTCGGCAGGGGTTTCTTCACCCCTGCGTAGGTTGCGACCCCTTCGTACACTCCGTAGTTTGCCTCCTGCAGAGTTTTCTCGGCGGTCTTGGCCTTTGCTTGCTCTTCCTTGAGGTTTGCATCGGCACCGGTTCTCAGTTCTTCTTTCTTCGCTTCTGTGATGTCTTTGACGAGGTCTTCGTCTTCGATGGCTTTTTGCGTTGCCATCACACCTACGAGGTCTTTCGCCTGTTCGGTGTAGGTTTTGTCTTTATCGAGTTCAACCTTGAGCTTAGGGACTTCGGTATCGATGATGGATGGCTGCTCTTCGTTCTTCTTTACGACTGCACGAATTTCTTTGATATCATCCATTGCTCTTCACCTCCTATTCACCTATGATCTCTTTGGCTTGCTCCGTGGTGATGTAGCCTTTCTTTGCGGCTGTCTGCACGTCCTCTTTTGACCAGAGTCCTGCTTGGTAGTATTCCTTCACCAGTTCATAATCAATGATTAGGGCCATCTTCCACCTCCATCTTAAGCCTTGCGACTTCTGCCTCCAGCGCCTTCACGGTCGCTGTGAGTTCTTCTACTTGTTTCCTGAGTTCGATGATTTCATCCATTTTTCCAGTTCCTCCATTTGAGTTTTATAGAATTTATCCATTTTCGCAAGGCTCGACCGGGTTCCCTTTTTCAGGTGGTCTCGGCCGCCCTTGTAAAATGCTTTGACTTGCTCGATGGTAAGCGCTCCGGCTTTTACCCGGTCTATCTGTCCTTTGAGCTTCCGTCTGCGTTTTGATATCTTAGCCGGCAGCACCTTCATGGTGACTCTGCCTGTGTCGTGCAACAGGTAGCTAAAACCTAAGAAATGCACCGGCTGAGTTATCTTTGCGATTTGCGTTTTCTTTGTGTTCAGTCTCAGTCCTATTCCTTCCAGCTCTTTGGCGGCCGCCTGCTTGATTGCCGCCAGCCTTTCCTTCGAGTGATGGATGATCAGCATGTCATCCATGTATCGGTCGTACAGAATGGTGGCGTCTTCGAGCAGTTTGTGGTCTAAGCCGTTCAGCATTGCAAGTGCTATCAGCTGGTTCAGTTGGCTACCGAGGCCGATTCCCACGGTGGCGCTGTGCGAGTCGATTTCGTCCACGACCATTTGGTACGCCCAGTCATCTCTGATTAGGCTCCGCATGACGGCTTTCGCTATGTCGTGTGATATACTCCCGAAGAATGACTTGACGTCAATCTTGAGAACGTATCCGTCCGTGCCGTGTTTGTCGTAGAACTCTCGCAGGTTTGCCTTCAGCAGGTTTCGTGCGTAGTCGGTTCCTTTGTTTTTCTGGCATGCTGCGTTCTGGGGTACGAAGTGGCTACACACTTCATCGTATAGGTAATTGTCCACGAGGCTTCTCTGCGGCACCCGGTCTCGAAACCGTGTACTTATGATATCTCGTTTCTTTGGTTCGTAAATTGTGAACTTGTACCCTTCGATGGGTTTGTATGTTCCTCTGTCCATGTCCTGCTTTAATAGGTAAAGCCTATAAAGGCCGTGCTGTGTGTAGTCGATTACGCTGCGCTTCCACGACACACCCCTTTTGCACTTCTTCATTGCCTTGAATAAGTTGCTCAAATCCGAGACTGTTTCTTTTACGCTCATCGTTATTTTTGCCTTTGCTGCCACGTCTTAGGTGGCGCTTCATTTCACCGTTTCGGTTAGGGCAGTAGCTCCTTGCATAAAAATGGCACTGAGTTCGGTTCGTTTTTCAACGTCCTACTATAATCGGGCCGTAAATTATTATTTATCAATCGGGGACGAACCCATTACTGTTGTTCGCTTCATTGTTGTTGAGAGAACCTGAAGTATTGACATTCCAGACATTGTTCGCATTGTTGGAATTAGCGGAGGGTCGGTTTTCAGCTACTGACCTATGTTTTATTTACGCATCTCTTCGTATCTGCGTTTATCGGAGAGGTTCCAGTTCTTTGCTTTGTTCACCGTCTTCACGATTAGTCCAGTCCAGTATTCTATGGAGTTCGTGGCTATGCTGAAGCGGTGCCAAGCAAAGGTGATTTTCGGCAGCATTGTTTTCAGACTTGCGATTGCTCTTTCCTGATGGCTGATGCGTTCCCGGAACATCTCCGGTGTGGTGCTTCGGTCGAGCCTTACTTCGTTTGCCCAGTATAAGTCTTCGTAGGCGCTTGCGGCTAACTCGATTATATGGCTTGTAAAGCACGACCAGTATTTCTTCGGGAAGACCGAAGCCTTCGCTTTTGTCTTCTGTCCGTCCTTTGTCTCCGTCACGTTCTTTTCCCGGTGACAGATGTCGAAGGTGTACTCGAGCAGATCCTCGGCATAGTTTAGCACTTTGAGGTCTTCATCGGTTTGCTTGCTTGATACTACTGCCATTTGGCTTCTTCTCCTTGTCGTTATTTTCTTTCGGTCTTGCTATGCGTAATCAGTTATCGCATGCACCCTTGCGGGTGCGATTATGCCGATTTTTTGATTATGCAAGCGGGGACGAACCCATAACTGTTGGACGCTTCATGGTGGCTGAGAGAACCTGAAGTACTGACAAACCAGACAATGTAAGCAGTGGTGGAAAGAGCGGAGCGAAGGAAATAATACGAGTAACTCGAACCGTTGAGTTTCTTCCTATCGTCTGCCGTGCTGTGCATCTTGAAGTAGTCGAGTTTCGCACCTTCGGTCTGTCCACTTACTGCTTCTGTGCCGTCCACTTCTACTCTCGCAAGCGGGAAGAATTTTGTTTCCACTTCTTCGTAGCTGCTGGTGTAGCTTGCGCTGTAGCAAGGCGGGAGTGAACACTTGAACCTTACCGTCTGTACCGCATCGAGGAAGTCCTGACCGTAGCCGTGGAGGTAGCCTGCCATATTGCAGGTCGATGCCGCCGGGGGAAGGTCGAAGTCATCCCTGTAGAAGAACCAGTTACCGAGTCCGTCTCCGGTTGCTTTCGGTGCCGTGCTGTTTCCCCAGATGAGGAATGTCGAATGACTGAAGCGGTTATCACCGTATGCGTTGTGTTCGGTTCTTCCTCTCTTGCCACCGAAAGTGGTATTGACTGTGTCTGCTTCGGTGTAGTAGTCGGCTCTTTGAGATGTGAACGTGCCGAGGTCGTAGTCGTAGCTCTGGCTGGTGTACTCTTCGATTGCTACGGTTGTTTCGATGGTGTTGGATCTGATGTGCGTTCCTCTGCCTTCGAAGGTGTTGACGTGCGTTGCGTTGTTGTACTTCGCACCGTAGGTGTAAACCTTTGCCGATGTTACGTCTGTCTTTGCGTAGGAGTTCTTCCATCCGCCGATGCCCGGAATTCTAAAGCCACCGAAGGCCGGGATAGGCTGTGTCAAGGTGAACACGTAGCTGCCGTCATAAGCGGCGCCGTTTGCGTATGCTGCCTTGTACAGGGTGAATTTGTACGTTCCTGCAGGCATACCGTTTGCCGTGTAATATAAGAGTTTAGCCGGGCAGAACGGAACGCTTCCGTAAGACTGGATTTTGTGTGCGTACAAAAGTGCGCTGTCCCCTTTGCCTGTGGTGTCGTATGGTAACGTGTAGCCTGCAGGATTGTACTGCATTAGATCCCATGCGATTCTGCTTGCCGATTCCACGATGACGATTTTATCACCTTCCTTCGGTGTGCCGGTTGCCGTGATGCCGTAGTCTGCGAGGATTACGGTCTTTGCTTCGGAGTCTACCCAGTGCCATACGGCGCCGTCATACTCCGCTTCGAAGATGCGCTCTTCAGCGTGTCCCATTGCAGCGAGGAATGTGTCCTCGTTGATGCTTACCGATAGAGTGCTGCCCTCTAACTTGTCGGTTCCTACGGTGATGGAGGTCTCTTTGGGAACTTTGAACTGCTTTCCTACGCTGCAGATCTGTCCTACTCCCGCACCGAGAAGTCTTGCGAACTCTACGACATCGTCAACGTCAAGGCTTCCACCGCCACCGGCTACCGCTTTTGCAATGGACGCAAGCATTCGGTTCGTCGTGTCGGTCTGTTCCTTGAACGTCTGGTCATCGAGTATTCTTCTTTTTACTGTTGCCATTTTCTATCTCCTTGTATTTTTTTTATTCTTCCTCTGCGTAGCAGGGGTAGCCTTCGTCATCGTAGCAGAGTGTCATGCTCATCTGTGAGTAGATATCGTTGATTGTCTCTGCAGCGGCTTCGGCTGCCGCCGTGTCCGCTATGATCTGCTCCATCTGTGGCTGTAATGCGCCCCAGTTGGCTATTCGCTCGGACTCGTTGCTCTGCCGTGTTGCTTCGTTTGCGATACGGATGCTCTCGCTGTTGTTACGCTGGAATTCCGCCGCCTCTCTTGCTGCTTCTGCGCTCTCAATGTTGGCCACCTTGGTGAGGGCCTCCATAAGCACGTCTTCGGAGCATCTCGCTACTTCGTGGTAGTTCACCCCTGTGGACGTTACCGGAATGATAACCGGACACCAGACCGTTTTCACGTTGCCGTCAAGTGCGTAGAATGTGAGAATGGTGTTGCCTGCGAATGTCATTGTATCGGGGAGCCTGAATGTCTTGCTGGTCGTTATTCCGGTAAATGTTTGCGTTGCGTATTCGCCTTTGGCATTCCGCATATGAACGTAGCAGTTCTTATTCGCATACGCATCCGGGTAGTTGACCTGAATTTCCGTTGATGCGTTCTCTCCGGCTACGACCACATAACTGCCTGATGCCGCTACTTGCACATCAAGGTTATCTATGGTTTGCCGTGTTCTTTTGCTTGTTAAAAGCGTTATAACGATGTTTGCCATGTTTCCTCCTTCTTTTAATTGTAGCCACCCGCTGTGGTATCCCACCCAAAGATGATTGTTTTTGCTGAGTCAAAGTTACTTGACGTTGAAGCCTTTATCGAGCCGTCTGTTCCGAAGGTGATAGTAGCATAGCTATACGTGTACAAACGGCTGCTGGTATTGTACCCTCGGACATATGCTGCCGTTTGTTTGCTGGTGTATGGCCTAAAACCTGAAGGTATCGTACCCAGATTGGTTGAGCTTAGGGTGCAGGTTATATAGCCTATGACGTAGTTGCCGAGCTTGGTTAGGGAACTACTCGAAATGCCCGAATTAACCGAGATAGTTCCCGTCTTAAAACCCAGCGTATTCAGCCTACTGACCAGTGAGTTGAGTCGGGCATCGATGGTACCTGCGTTTCGGTTGCCAGTCGCATAGGTTCCGTATTCTGCCGTTCCAGCGCTGCTTGCGTAGTCAGCATTGTCTGCTTGGTCGGCATGGTCCGCATCCTCGGTGTGACTTGCGTGTTCAGCTCTCAAAGGATAGCCTATAGTCTTAACACCGAAGCTCTCCCAGTTTGCCGTGGCCGTAATTGTGCCGGCCGTGTTTACCGCCAAGCGGTACAGTATCATCTGATAGATGCCTGTGGGGTTCGTTATTAGATTGTTTTGATTTGAAGGTGTCCACGAGGAGCTGGTTCCGTTGTCTCGGAGTTTAATTGAGCCGATGGCCTTGTTAGGATTGTGCAGGTCCCACTCTAAGTAAATGAACACGTACTTCGTCCCTGATGCGGGAACCGTGCCGGCGAGCGTTACCTCGGCTTCGGACTGAATGTCATATCCATAGGCGGTTGCCATACCACGTCCCACCTTCACGGCGGTAATTCCACCGGAAGCGTTCAGCTTCCACATAAAGTCGTTATTTGCGGTTCTGCTTGTTCCGGTTGCGCTTGAGGTAGTGTAGAAGGTGTTTTTCAGCACTCCCACGTCATATCCTCTCAGCTGGCGGAGTGCTTCCGCTTGAAACCGTGGATTTATCAAGTTGACATTTTCTTCGGCGCTTCCAGCGCCTGCTACTGCTATTTGAGCCATGTCTTCCTCCTTATGATCTTATTTTCTTCATGTTCTTCATCTGGATGATGTCTGTATAGTTGACTCTTATCTTACCGAAGATATAAGTCACCTCACTCGATGCACTCGATTCTTTCCTTCCGGTATAAATCGATTTGAACACTCTATCCGAGTATTCAGTCTCGATGGTTTGTCCTGCCGTCATTTCGTCTATTTCCGGAACGATTTTGACCGCATCACCGATTTGTAGGTTCTTCGGCACCATGCTGCTCTCTCGGCTGATTCCTATGTTAATGTAATGGTTGTAGTCGGAGAAGAGCAGAGCATCTTTTGCCACGTCTTCGGCGGTTACCCCTTCCTCATTAGTGCTATCCCACTCTGCAACGGTGAGCTTGAACGGCTGCATCCGCTTGCTGTGGGTTTTGTTATTCGTGACCGTGTTGTCTATCGTCAAGTACCAGATGGATGCGAGCGCCTTCGTGTTCTGGTCTATCACATAGCAGACCGTGGCTTTGACTTCCGTTTCTTCGGTTTGCTTGATAGTTACTCCGTGAACATTCGCCTTGATCAGGCGGTAGTTCTCGTTTGCGTTTCGGCTGATGTAAATCTCTATGTATGCTCGCTCCGTGGCTTCAAATACGAGCTTGAATTGCAGCACCACGTTATGCGTATCGAATAAGTCTATCAGCCAGTCCTTCATGTTGAAGGTGTTATCCTTGTATGTCCAGATTGCCGGCACGTTGTATTCGCCATTCGTGCTTCCGCCACCCGAGTTTCTGATGAATAAGGGCAGGCGCAGGTATCGGTCGGTTACCGTGGTGCAGTAATAGGATCCGATTATCTGCCCGGTTTGAATGATACCGTCATACTTATATGTTATGTCTTCGCTTTCCTCCGACATCTCTCGGCTCTCACGTGCAGGGTTCAGGAACTCGTTATTGAACAGCTCCATCATCGGCTTGTAGAGTATCTGCATCTTTTCGTTATCCACGTTGGTGACGATTCCTAAGTCGTAGGCGCCGGAGTCATCTATCAGTGCGATTATTTGCCCGGCTACGGCTTTCGTCTCTCGGGCCAAGTGGATGGTAGAGTTGTTATTCACCATGTAATCGTTATCTATTGAATAACTGCTGACCGCCCCTCCGGCTGCGTACACGAGCGTGTCATAGTTATAGAAGGATGCGGTCGTGCCGTCTGCTTTCGTGTAGTCCCACGTATACGGTGCGGATAACTGTTGAAGTTTGAACGTTCTATATTGCATTACAGCGCCCTCACTTGCTCCGTATAGCTGACTTCAATCGTTACCCCGCTTATCGTCTCAAGGTTGAACATGATCAGGTTGTTTCCGGGGAATAAATTGACAAAGTTGATATACTGTGGATTTGCTTCTTGGTAGTCCTGCACGTCTGTCTGGTCGCTGTTATAGGTGATGACTGACCTCTGGGTGTTCGGGTTGCTGTCTATCACGAGCGTTCTGCCGTTCTCAAGACCGATGCTCGCCAGCCATTTTGCGTACTGCCTGCGTTCTCCGTTCGTGGCCGTCCACTCTACATAGTTCAGCGCCGAGCCGGAGTTGTTTGTGATTTTAATTTCACACCCGATGCGCTCTCCGGTGTTCAGGATGTTGACGTAGAGCTTCTGGTCGTTCTGGTAGAAGTATGGATATACAAACGGATAGACATGCGCTTCTGCTTCACTGATGGTGGTCGAACTTACCAGCGCCGTGTCTCTTCGCCACATAACCGAGAGCGGTGTCATCGTCATTTTGCAGATGAACAGTCCGGTCGTCTGGTCTTCCTCTCCGCTGTCGAGCTTCGTGATGCGGACTTGCTTATACCACGGCTTGGAGATTTGGTCTCTCGGATCTATCTTTCCCTCCGGGTCGTAGTAGAGCTTTACCGTGTTTTCGTACCCTCCTAAGAACTCGCTGAACCGCTGCATATTCAGTGGACTTGCGAAGTACATTGTTCCGCTGATAGGGACTTGCTTCGGTGTTTCTTCGGTGATTACGAAGTCGTATTGTATCTGTGCCATCTTCAGGGTGGTCTCGAAACCGGTACCACTGATGGCGGAAAATAAGGAGGCATAGTCCTCTGCAAAACTGGACGGCCTTAGATTCCATATATCTCCGCTTTCGTTTTTCAGCCATATCGTGGGTCTTCCCATGGACTATCCTCCTTATCTTATTACTGAACCTAAGCCTTGATTGATTAGGTCTGTGAGTATCTTGTCTTCGAGCGTGTCTGCGATTATCTCCGCATTCTCTTGCTCGACCTTTGTGCCATCTCCCTGTGCGTTCACGTCAAGGTTGATGTCGAGTGTCTTATGGTTGTTTACGTCATAGGTCGTTTCAGTGCTGTATTCTGCATCGTATCCCATGTTTTCGGCGCTGGTCTCTACTTGCCCCATTTTATCGAGCATCGCATCGGCGCTGTCCACCGCATCGTTTGATGCTCCTATGAACCAGCCGATGATTTTAATCAAGAGAAGCAGGGCGAGTGATATTGCCGTAATGATGCCGAGCCATGGTCCTGCGGCGGCTGTCAAGCCACCCATTGCAGCCGCTTGCACACCGGTAACGGCAGCGTGTGCCGCCTTCGCCGCCGAGATGGCTTTATAAACGGTCACGATTGTTTTTATAAAGGCTATCAGCTTTGGTAGAATTATGAGCATTCCTACCAAAACGAGCAGGCTCTTCTGCTCTCCGGTGGACATTCCGCTGAATGCGTTTGTCACCCCGGTGATAATGGGGATGACGGTGTCCCGCAAAATTCCCACCAGTGTTTCGAAGGCGGGAATAAGTGCGACCATCAGCTCCATGCTCGATGCTTGGAACTTGAGCTTTAACGCATCCACCTTGTCGGCAGCATCAGCGGCGGTGGCTGCTTGCTCGTTTGTGATGATGCCGTTCTCGATGAGGGTTTGGTCCCACTTCGCTATTTCCTCGGCTGTGGCTCCCGCTACATTCGCCACATCAAGTCCCACGTCACCGAACAACCCCTGTGCTATTATTGCTCGGTCTGTCGCATCGGTTACGAGTGAGAGCCTTTGCTCGATGAGTTCGTATATCTCTGCGTTGCTCTTGTGGTTCAGGTCTTCCTGCGCTATTCCTAACTGTCCCAGATAGGTGAGGTATTTTGCGCCTCTTCCGGAAACGATACCGCTCTGGATGGCGCCGACCTTCGTCAATGCTTCGGTGTAGCCGTCTGCGTTACCAGTGACGAATGCGTAGCGGTTTCCTAACAGCTGGAGCTTCTCGACTGTCGTACCGTATTTTTTGGCGGTATCGTCCAGCTCGGCTCCAGTATTCATCGAAGTTACGAACAGCGCCGCAAGTGCTGCCGTTACTCCCAGAACTGCCTTCGATACCTTCTTGGCTCCCTCTTCAGCTTTGTCGAGTCCCTTGGTGAAGTTATCAAGCTTGGCATTCTTTATCTCTTCGTTCTGGCCTTTCAGTGCCTCCGTCATATCTTCCACGGCGGCTTCTGCTTTTTCCAGATCCTTCTGTGTCTTTGCGAGTTGTCTGTTATATGTGTCCTGCGAGATTGCTCCGTTATCGAGGTCGGTCTTCAAGGCTTTTTGCTTGTCTCGAAGTGCCACAATCTTCGCAGTAGTGGTTTGCAATTTTGTAGAAAGAAGTTGATATTTTTGACGGATTGTGTCAACGCTTCCGGGGTTCAGTTTTAACTGACGGTCTACTTCCTTCAACTCGCCCTGCGTTGTTTTGATGCTTTCGTTGAACGACTTTACTTTCTGGTCTAATTCGTCAAAACTTCGCCCTATTTTCGCCATATTGCCTCCTTCCTTATTCTTCTACCGAGCCGTCAAGTTCGGCTTCTATTCGTGCGTTTATTCGGTCTGTCATGCCCTTCAAACGCTTGACTGCGTTTGTTATGAAAAATGTACCGGCTCTATGTGGAGTGCCGTAGTTGAGAATGTTGGCTATCTTTTGATATGGTTCACCGTTCGGTGCATTCCCTTTGAACTCCGCATTGTAGCCGTACCAGTTCTTGCTGCTTGTATCTTTTTCAACGGTGTAGGATGCTTTGAGTCCGCCGGTGTCAACCGGAATTCTCGGCTCTACGTTTCCGCTGAATTGCTGGACTTCGGTATCGATTACCTGC
>CAYNXA010000030.1:0-11787 GCA_964401015.1 uncultured Oscillospiraceae bacterium | reverse complement strand
CGATTGCAGGAAGCCGTGAGGTGAAAAGTCGGTTTATTCGCCGATCAAATCTCGAATCGCGCGAATGGCAACGGTAAACGCCTCTTTCGAGTCGGTATACGGTTTTACGATTTTTTCATTTGTATTTTCCAATTTGTCAAGACCGATGAAAGCAAAGAGGTGAGGCTCTGCGGTCAAAATAATTTCTCCGTCAAAATCCTTACGAATGGCGGCAATCATGTCGGCAATGCGACCTTTGCCGAGTCCCGCCGGATAAATGGTCAAACCATCGGCATCTTTGATATGGAAATAGGCGATGTGTGACTTCAGAAGCTCGTAGCCGTTCGGGAAAGGAATCGAACCGACATTCAAGAAGTTGGCGGGATCGAATACGCCTTTCAATCGCCCTCCGAAATCGGTCAACAAATCGTGACAACGTTCGGGAGTATCGCCGTAAATGCCTTTTTCGTTTTCGTGGCAAAGTTCGATGCCTTCCGCTTCGGCTATCATAAGCATAGTTTCCAAACGACTCAAAACTTCCTCGCGATAGTCGGAGGGGTCTTTGCCGTCGGGAATATAAAAACTGAACATACGGATTCGTTTGGCACCCAAAATTTTCGCTACTTTGATTTCGTGACGAAGAAGCTCCAAATGCGGCGCGAATTCGTCGGTAATACCAATTTTGCCGATAGGCGAGCCGATTGCCGAAATGCCGATGTCGGCGGCATCGAGTTTTGCGCGAACTTCTTTCGCTTTTTCAAGTGAAATATCGGCGATTCCCGTTCCGTCGATTCCGCGCGGTTCGATAAGAGAGATGCCGTTGGCACGCAATCCTTCGATCTGCTCGTCAAGATTCGGCGCATATTCGTCGGCAAAGGCGCTGAGTTTGAATGTTACCATAGAATTTTCCTCACTTTGGTTGTTATAGACAAGCGATTCCGAAGCGTAAATTACCGGCTTGCAAAGGCCTTTTGCAAATCCGTCTGTTACGCGTGTGTGCAAAGCACAAATTTCTATGGATATTATACCGCCTCACCCAGCTTTTTTCAAGCACTTTGCGGGAATTTGTCGCTATTTGCAACAAAGGCAAAATCGACGCATACCGAGAAATGTGAACCTTCGATTGCATACAAAATGGGAAATGTGTGGCGGTACGTGAAACGAAAAAAGAAAGGTGCAATAAACTCCGATCGAGTCGCTTGCACCTTTCCCCTGTGGATTTTATCCGAACAAATTATTCGGCAATTTCTTCGTCTTGCGAATCTACAAGAACGCTGTCTGCGTTTTCGTCGTCGATCACTTCGTCCTCATCGCCGTACATAACCAACTCGTCTTTTGCTTCCTTTGCAACGTAATTGTTGCCGTTGGTAATCTTGAAATAGTTGGCGGTAACACTTCTTTGAATGGCGAAAATGTTCGAACCGCCGGGCGTCGTGGTGAACTTATAAAGCTGATCGTCGAGATTCTTTACGGCTTGTTCATAGAGCGAAGTGCCGCTTGCCTCGGTCATTTCACGATCGGGCGTTTCCTCTTCGACGGTCTCACCGTCGACTTCCTCGTCGGTGTCGTCGGTTTCCTCTTCGGCGGGCGTTTCGTCTGCGGGTTCGTCCTCAACTTCGCCCTTGACTTCGTCGTAGGAATAGATGTAACGGGTTTCTTCGAGGGTCGGATCTTCCGCAAGCATAGCCGCGATATCCGCGCTGACGTCGATCGCATTCAAACGTGCGGTGATCTGTGCAAACGCACTGTCCACGTCGTAGTCGCCGCGGAGCAGACCATCGTAGTATTCAAGCGCAATCGCATCGGCTTTTTCGAGAACCAATTCGTCTTGCAAAGTCAATTCGGGAACAAAACCGTAGTAAAGGCTGATGAGCGAATCAAGATTCTGCTGCTTGTAAGCTTCCAAATGGTTTTCTTCGGTGTCCAAATCGTATTTGATATAGTGGTTGCCGGTGTAATTGCTGTTCATCACGTAGCCGCCGTTGGGGTTTACGCGAATCTTGCCGGTGTCTTTGTTCAAATAGTAATGCGTGCCCTCAATACCGTATTGCAAGAGATTTGCAAGCTCCGCATTGGTGTTAAAGAGCGAGATCACTTCGGTCGCACGGCTGGGGTTCTTGGAAAGCGAGCTTACGACGAAGATTGAATCCAAGGTGTTTTCGTTGTTCGCGATCGGGCGCTTGTAAACGACACATTCGTATTCGGTGCCCTCGTCGGCGCTCCATTCTTCGGGCGAATAGCCGTAGCCCTTGCGAATGTCTACCGCAAAAGGCGTGCCATCGGTATAGTTTGCCGCGAGATAGCCGGCGGTTCTGTAGCGGCGAATGGTTGCGAAATGGTCTTTCACTTCTTCGGCATAGCCGTCGGAAAAGGCGGAACGGAGTACAAGGTCACTGCCGATGCCGACAGCGCAGCCCTCGGTTTCGTAATATTCGAAGAATTGCGGTTCGGCGGCGTGCGCAAGCGGAACGACACCGGGCTCGTTTGCCGCGATTACGGCAAGATAGCTTTCCAACGAATCCAACGTTTTCATCGATTCGGCATCAAAACCGTATTTGTCCAAAAGTGCTTTGTTGAATACGAGATATTCGTACTGACCGATCGGCTTGTTTACCGGAATGCCGTACGTCGATACGGTGTCGAGTTTTGCACCGGTGAAGAAAGTCGGGTAAACGTACGAATTCAGCGTCTTGTTTTCCAACGTGATGTAAGAGTCAAGCGCCGTAAGACGATCTTCGTCGATCAGTTCGCGATACTTTTCGATGCTGTCGACAACGAAAATGTCGATTTGCGGGTTTTCCAAAACGATATCATCGCTTTCGAAAATGTCGTCGATCAAATCGTTAAATTCATCTTCCACTTCGTCCTCGGAAAGAGATTCTTCCTCTTCTTCGGTTTTGTCGGTCTTGTTTTTGTTGAGGTTTGCCTCTTTTGCGGCTTCCTTGGCGGCAAGCGCTTCGGCTTCGAGCTTTTCGTTGTATTCGGTGGTGTCTTGCTCCATCTGCTCGATTGCGTCCCAGTATTCGTCGGCAGTCAAGTAGTTGATCTTCATGGTCGTCTTGTAACTCGGCAGAAGAATTTCGTTGATTGCCATTTGAACGGCTTTTGCCTGTTCGGGGTCGGTTTGCTCTTCGGTGAGAATGTACATATTCAAGGTGACGTTTTGACGAATACTCGATTGATTGTCAATATCGTCCGCTTCTTTTTGACAACCCGTCAAACAAAGCGACGTTGCCGTTGCCAAACTCAAAAAAGCTCCCAATAACTGTTTTGTTTTCATTCTTGAAGATCCTCCGTTAATAGAACATAAGTGATGGGTAAATGTATTAAATGTATAGAATGAATCTTATCTATTTTACAATATTTCCGTTACGCTGTCAATAGCCGAAAAAAAGTTTGTACAAAGTGCTGAATTTTCGGCACCGTTTCTTGTAAAAGTGCATAAAGGAATCGTTCGTGTTCCGTGACATTTTTCGAACATATTCAGTATACACTTTTTTGCGTCAAAAGTCAAGGTACACACCGTAAACGTTTGTCGAAAAATCGCCGCAAATCAAACCGTTTCGGACGGCTACAAAGAAAACCCGACGCAAAAATCGGGTTTTGTTTCCGGGTCGGAAAAGTGAAATGCACCATGTCGACGAAAAAAATGCGTCGGCACTCACTTCAACGGTGCGGTTCGTTCGCGTTTTCGTCGGCAGGCTGTTCGGCTTGCGCTTGGGCAAGCGCTTCCAATTCGCGCCGAGTCGGCTTTCCCTGTACTTTGTCCCAAATATATTCGAGTGGTGACCAGTCGGAAATGCTCGAATTGAGATCCAGTATCAAGCGCTCGAAATTTTCGGGATCGAAAGTCGTGAGCGATGATACGTCGCGAACGGAATTTTGCGTCAGGTCGATATAGACAAGCTGCGGCATTTCCGCAAGCACGGATACATCCGAGATCGTTCCGTACGAAAGGTTCAAATGCGTAAGAGCTTTCAATTCGGTCAGCGGCGAAAGGTCAAGGATATAGTTGCGCGAAACCGAAAGATCGGTCAAATTCGGCAGATACGACACAAATTCAAGGTCGGCGGGCGGGTATTCCCCGATGGTGACCGAATCCAAATGCAGTATCGTCAACCGATTCAACGATTGCAGAAAATCCGAATCGTTAAGTTCGCAATTGCTCAAAGCAAGGTGGGTCAAATTCGGATGCTCTTTCAAAAACGAATAATCGTAGCAAGTGTAAGAGGATTCAAGCGAGATCGTGGTCAGATTTTGACAGGGAGTGAGAAAATCATAGCTTTCGTATCCCGCATAAGCCGCGTAAAACTTTTCAAGACCCGTCAAATAGTGAAAGTCCGACAAATCTTTCAAATCCAAATCGGTGATGTCGACCGTGCGGGCGAAATTTTGCTTTTCGTCTTGTTCGGCATCGTCGTATCCGTCCAAAAGAACCTCGACTTGGTTCGTTTGCGAATAGGTTATGACCGAAAAAGAACGAATCGACGCGAGATCGTCCTCGGTAATCTTGTTTGCCTCTTTCGAAAAAACTTCCGCAAACAGTTCTTTTGCGTCGTTGTTTTGAAAAGCAAGCCCTTCGTCGGCACAACCGCCGAGCAATAACGCGCTTCCCGACAAAAGCAAACCGGCACACCCGTATAAGATTTTTTTCATAACGTACACTCCGTCTTATCGGCAAGGATTATTCGGCTGTTTCGTCTTCGGCTTCGTCGCCGATTTCTTCGTTTTCGTCGGCTCCGTCGGTTTCTTCGTCGGCATCACCGTTTTCGGCTTCGCCGTCAAGGTCGCTGCCCGTATCGGTGTCGGTTTCCGCGTCGCCCTTTTCGTCATCGCTTACAACGATACCGGTCTTGGCATCGGCACCGCCGATGATATCTTCTTGATTGCCGCGCGCGCGAATTCCGTCAACGACAACGTAGACGATCGCCGCCGCAACCAACACGATAAGTACAAGAATCGCAATGAATCCTTTTTGACTTTGTTTCTTGTTTGCCATGATAAAAAACTCCTTTGAAGTGCATATTTGCCGTGGCACATTTCGTCTCGGCATACACATGTATTTTACCATATTACGCTATAAAAATCAACCCCCATTTTTTCGACTCCGACAACGACAGAAGGCATGGGATTTGTTATGAATCGTACCTTGCGTAAATCGCAGCGACTTTCTTTGACGTGGAGCTGCGCCGAAATCTTCCTTTTGCTTTGTTCGCATATGCGCGCTGAACACCGAACCCCGGCGCTTTTTATGTATTTCTCGTACTTTGGCGTTGTTCGAAAGCGACGGATTTTTTCGAAAAAGTATTCCGCAAGCCTTGAAAGTTCGAACGCAATATGGTATACTTTAATACAACCGTGCAGAGAAAAAGCTTCGCTTTCCGCATCGCCGTTTTTCTTTGCCGTATGAGATCGCACGGCGCGCCCTTTCGTCGGTCGTACGTTACGGTCACTTTATCGTTTTTTTGCCTGTTTACGGCACCGCATGCCGTTTTTCGGAGAAAGGAGCTTACTTTTTATGGTTTTCAGCGGAATTCCGTTTTTGTTTTTCTTTTTTGTGGCGGCCCTTTTGCTGTATATGGTTTCTCCGACAAAATTGAAAAATTATGTCTTGCTTGCGTTCAGCCTTGTTTTTTACGCATGGGGCGAGCCGATCTATGTCATTTTGATGATCCTTTCGACATTGTTCAGTTGGCTGTTCGGTTTGTTGCTTTGTCGTTTTCCCGGGCACAAAAGGCTCTTTTTGATCCTTTCGGTGATAACCAATCTCGGCGCGCTCGGCTTTTTCAAATACGCGAGTTTGTTCGTTTCGACGCTGAACAGCCTGTTTTCTCTGTCGATTCCGACCCCCACTCTCATGCTTCCGATCGGTATCAGCTTCTATACCTTCCAGACCATGAGCTATACGATCGATGTCTATCGCGGCGACACGGTGCCCCAAAAGAACTTCTTTTTGCTGATGACCTATATTTCCATGTTTCCTCAGTTGATTGCCGGACCGATCGTCCGATACGACACCATCGCCGCCGAATTGAACGATCGCCGCGTTACGTGGGATTCGGTCTGTAATGGCATGATTCGGTTTTTGCAAGGTCTTTTCAAAAAAGTTCTTCTCGCCAATACGATAGGCGAACTGTTCGATGCCGTCACGGCAACGTCTCCCGCTTCGCACAGCCTTGCAACTCTTTGGCTGGGAATCATCGCGTACTATTTCCACATTTATTTTGATTTTTCGAGCTATTCGGATATGGCGATCGGCATGGGCGAAATGCTCGGCTTTCATTTTCTCGAAAACTTCCGTTATCCCATGATTGGCCTTTCGGTCAGTGATTTTTGGCGTCGCTGGCATATGTCGCTTACGACATGGTTTCGCGATTACGTCTATATTCCGCTCGGCGGCTCGCGCTGTTCGACGGCAAAAAATATTCGCAATGTGCTCATCGTATGGGCTTTGACCGGTTTTTGGCACGGCGCGGCATGGAACTTTTTGGTATGGGGACTTTATTTCGGTGTTTTGTTGGTACTCGAAAAGAACGTGTGGGCAAAACCGCTTGCCAAAGCCCCCGCCGTATTCCGACATCTCTATACGACCGTGCTGGTCACGATCGGCTGGGCGATTTTCTCATTGGAAGATTTCGGTACGATGAGCGTGTACATTCGCCGCATGTTTTTCAATTCGAATCTTATCGACGGCGAATTCTTTTATTATGCGATTCCGTATCTGCCGCTTTTTGCGATTGCTCTGTTGTTTGCCGTTCCGCTGTATCCCGCTCTCAAAAAGCGAACCGAAGCATTGGCACCCGCTTCGCGCACGGTTGCGGTAACGATAGGCACCGTAGGCTATTGCACGGCGTTTGTTTTGGCGGTTGCTTTTCTGGTGGGCAATTCGTATAATCCGTTTTTGTATTTCCGATTTTGAAAAAGGGGAATGAACATGCGTATTTTTCGTTCGATTATTACCGTTTTTGTTTGTCTCTTTGTTCTTGCGTGTACGACACTGTTTTTTATTCTTCCCAAAAAAACGTTTCTCGAAAGCGAGAATCGCATGGCGGCAACCGTCCCGACGTATCGATTTTCATCGCTTGCCGACGGCAGTTATACGGCGGGAATCGAAGAATACACGAAAGATCATTTTCCCGCACGCGAAACGTTTATGAAGATTAAAACCGATGCGCAGATCTTGCTCGGCTATAAAGAAATTTCCGATGTATATATCGGCGACGACCGCCTGTTCCAAAAGCCGAAAGACACGACGAATGGGGCAAGCGAGAAGTTTTCCGACAGCGTGCGTCGCTTGTGCGAAAACATTGATACCGAGCGCGTGACCGTGACCGTTATGATGCTCCCGACTGCTTCGTATGTTCATACCGAGCATATGCCGAAGTTTGTACCGACGCTTGACCAAAAAGCGATCATCGATAAGATCTTGGACGATATTTCTTGCGAAAATCCTCTGAATTTGTGCGATGCGCTGATTGCCGCCAAAAGCGGCGGCGACGCGGCGTTTTATGACGAGGAAGGCGGAAAGCCCGATCTGTATTACCGAACCGACCACCATTGGACGTCTTATGCCGCCTATACGGCATATAACGCTTTTTGCGATTCGGTCGGGCTGTCGCACGGTTCGCTTATCGATTATAAGGTCACAGCGGTCGATTATTCGTTCCGCGGCACTCTTTCGTCGCGCGTACCGACCGAACGGATCGGTGCCGATTCGATCGTACGCTTTGACCGTGTCGGCGAAGGCGAACCGTCTTTTACCGCGTCTTTTGCCGACAGCGCTTCGGATATTCGAAAGGGAAACTATACGCCCTATTCGTATTATTGTGACGACGCTTTGACTCAAAAAGACAAATACACCTATTTCGGCGGCGACAATTATCCGGTAGTGGTACTGAAAAACGAAAATGCCGCGACAAGTCGCGAGATCGTGGTGGCGAAGGATAGTTTTGCCAACAGCCTTGCCCCTTTTTTGACCGAGAATTATGCGACGGTATATATGATCGACCAACGCTATTTGAAAGGCAAATCGGTCAGCGATTTCGTGAATGAGAATCCGAACGTCACCGACCTTTTGGTGCTCTACGGGCTTAATTCATTGAGCGATAACAGCGGTATCGGAGCACTGTGCTAAAGTTCCATAGACGAATTCCCAAAAAGCAAAACGAAGGAGAAGAACAATGATAGGGTATGTATTTTTGGCAATCGCACTTTTGTGCGGTTCGGTGAAAGGCTATTGCGGAAAAAAGACAAGCGGATACGTAAACGAATACAAAGATGCCATGCTTGCCAATTCGATTCGCATGATCTTGTGTACGGTTATCGGTTTTGGTATGGTTGCCGTCGGTGGCGGTATTTCGCAGTTTCGTATCGACGGGACAGCGGCATGGATCAGCCTTCTTGCGGCGGTTGCCAATTCCGCTTTCGTTGTTTTGTGGTTGGTTGCCGTAAAAAGCGGCGCGTACATGATGCTGGACGTGTTTTCCATGCTCGGCGCTTTGATTCCGCTGGTCGGTTGCGCTTTGCTCTTTGACGAAGCGATTCGCTTGCACCATATCGTAGGGTTTGTTATCCTGTTGGTAGCCGTATGTATTATGTGCTCGTACAATAACAGCATCAAAACCAAAATGACCTTCCTGTCGCTGATACTGCTGATCGGTTGCGGCGTTTCGAGCGGCTTGCAGAGCTTTTCGCAAAAGCTATTTGTGAAGCTATCGAGCGGCACGTCGGTTGCCGTGTTCAACTTCTATACGTATCTGTTTTCGACGGTCTTGCTCGGCATTTGCTTTTTTGCCTTTTCGGCGCATTCAAATAAGACCGAAACGGTTCGGGTAAAACCGATTTTCGGCTATATTTCGGTTATGGCGGTTTGTCTGTTCTTGAATTCGTATTTTGCGACACTTGCGGCGGATCGTTTGTTGTCGGCACAACTCTACCCGCTCCAACAAGGCTGTGCTCTTTTGCTTTCGACGGCGATGTCGGCGATATTCTTCAAAGAAAAGTTGACCGTAAAAGCCGCCATTGGCATAATACTTGCCTTTATCGCGCTGATCGTCATGAATGTGTTGAATTTTTGAATTCGGTCGAAAAAACGGGAAATTTGCGTTTTACCCTTGCAATTTGCGGGCAAAGGCGGTATAATGGTGTTCGGAAAATTCAAAATGTGTTTGAAATCAAAAAAGAGGTGTGCGTATGCAAATTTTATCGATCGGTAACAGCTTTTCGCAAGATGCTCAGTCCCGGTTGCATGCGATTGCCCATGCCGACGGTGCCCGATTGGATTCGTACAATTTGTATATCGGCGGCTGCTCGTTGGAGCGGCACTATCGCAATATGCTGGGTGACTTTCGCGAGTATACCCTTGAAATGAACGGTACGTCCACCGGCTTTTCGGTGTCGATGAAAGAAGCACTTTTGAATCGCGATTGGGACGTCGTTACCTTACAACAGGTCAGCAGTTTGAGCGACCGCTATGACACGTATCAACCGTATTTGGACGCGCTTTGCGACTACGTGCGAAAATGTCTGCCGCACACAAAGATCGTTTTACACCAAGTTTGGGCATATGAGCAAGGCAGTGAACGACTGGAACACATGGGGTATTCGAATCAAGCCGATATGTTTCGGGCTCAAACCGACGCGTTCGAACGCGCATGCAATGCCGTACATCCCGACGGTTCGATTCGTTCGGGAGAACTGTTTCAACGACTTTGGCAAGCGGGCGTAACAAAGTTGCACCGAGATACCTGTCACGCCTCCCTCGGAGTCGGACGCTATGCGCTCGGACTTTTGTGGTATGCCGCATTGAGCGGGAAGAATATCGACGACAATTCTTTTTCCGCTTTCGAAGAACCGATTCCCTTCGAGCAGATCAAGCTTGTTAAGCAATGTGTCACCGATTTGATCGGTCATCAATCGTAAAAATAAAACAAAACTTGTTGCCGAATCGGTTGTTCGGCGAATCTTTTTGACAGAGTAGGTTACCGCGCGTAAAGTGCCGAAAGAACGGGGAGTTGTCTTTCGGACGAAAAGCAAACGCTCTTGCGGTGCGGTAACCGCATCCCGCTGTCGCACTTCACGGAAAGCTACGATCCCATGAACGTTCATGGAAAACTCTTTTTGGAAATGCGACTGTCTGTCGCATTTTTTGTTTTTTTGCCATACATTTCGCAAAACGAAAGGAGTTTTCACGTATGAAAAACAAAATGACGGCGAATCTCGCGGCGGTCGGCGTCTTTACGGCGCTTTCGGTCGTATTGACGCGCTATCTCGGCTTTTCGCCTCAAAACAGCAATATCCGACTTTCGCTCGGTAACATTCCGGTTATGATGACCGGTATCTTTTGCGGTCCGTTGTACGGTACGTTATGCGGACTGCTTGCCGATACCATCGGCTGTTTTTTGTCGGGGTATGCCCCGAATCTTCCGTTAGTGGTCGCCCCGCTGATGATCGGCGCATTTCCGCCGATCCTGTATCGTTTTGCCGCCAAAACAAAAGGCAAAAAATGCAGCGAGCTTTTACTGTGTATCTCGATCGTTTTGACAAACGTTCTTGCATCGTTGCTTTGGAAAACGGCGGTTTTGTCGTTTATGTTCGGCATACCGTTTACCGTCAATTTGGCAACGCGTATATTGTTTGTGGCAATCGAAACGATTTTGGATGCGACGGCAATTTGCCTGTTGTTGCGCCATCCGTATTTTGCGAATAAAGGAGTATTACGATAATGACTGTCGAAGAAGCGCTTTCTTATATTCACCGAACCAAATGGCAAGGCACAAAACCGGGACTTGAACGAACCGAACGCCTGCTTTCTTATCTCGGAGATCCGCATAAAGACTTGAAATTTGTCCACGTCGCCGGAACAAACGGCAAGGGCTCGACTTGCGCCATGATCGCCTCGATCTTGCGCCAAAGCGGACTTCGCACGGGACTGTATACTTCGCCGTATATCCGCGTATTCAACGAACGTATGCAAGTGAACGGCGCCATGATTTCGGACGAAGAATTGGTTGCGATAACCGAAGAAATGATGCCGTATGCCGAAAAAATGCGCGACGACTCGCCGACCGAATTCGAATGGATCACCGCCGCCGCCATGCTCTATTTCAAACGCCGAGCGTGCGATATCGTGGTATTGGAAGTCGGCATGGGTGGGGAACTCGATTCGACAAACGTCATCGCTCCGCCCGAATGTGCCGTGATTTGCGCGATCGGATTGGATCATACCGCCTATCTCGGCGATACCGTCGAAAAGATCGCCCATGCAAAAGCGGGCATTATCAAAAACGGCACACCGACGGTGATGTATCCCGCCGAACGCGGCGTTACCGAAGTTATCGAAACTGCCTGTGCGACACACGGCAGTCGGTTGACAAGCCCCGATTTTTCCGCTTTGCGAATAAAAGAAGCGACGATCGACGGCATTGTGTTCGATTATAAGAACTTGCACGATTTACATTTGCCGCTTGTCGGCACCTATCAGCCGTATAACGCCGCCATGGCGATCGAAACGGCGAAAGTTCTTTCCGAACGGGGCTATCCGATCGACGAAAATACCATTCGAAAAGGAATTGCCGCGGTCACATGGCAGGGACGCTTTGAAATTTTGCGAAAAGACCCCGTGTTTATTCTCGACGGCTCACACAATCCTCACGGTATGCAAGCGACGGTTGCGTCGTTCGGCGAATACTTCGGCACACGGAAGATCCATTTTGTGATCGGCGCCATGGCGGATAAAGACGTTACGCAAATGCTTTCGCTGCTGTTGCCTCATGCCGAACGTTTTTACACCGTAACCGCTCCCAATCC
>CAYNXA010000029.1:0-11851 GCA_964401015.1 uncultured Oscillospiraceae bacterium | reverse complement strand
GCGTACCGTGCTTCGCATCGTCGCCGTTTGCGTTATCGACGAAAATGCTGATCTGGTTATCGTACTTTGCCCATGCGGCAGTAAAGCTGAAAGCAGAAGAATCGGTGGGAACGGTAAAGAGAGCACCTGCCTGATATTTCGTATTGCCATAATACCAGCCATCGAACTTTTGGAACGAAGTATCGTCATGATTGGGAAGTTTGAAGGACGTTCCTTTGCAGCCGTACAGACAGTAGTCGCCAAAATTGAGTGACACGCGGTCGTTGGCGTTGATGGTCGTAATTTTCCATTTGCCGGGTTCGAGGGTAAGTTTTCCGTCGTCATCCGAAGCAACGCAGTAGGTGTCTTCACCGTCCGCAACTACACGCGTAGCGGAAAGCGCTGACGACTCGTCGGTGAGAAGCGACTTGAACACGCCCGAATTTTCGGTGACGTCGACGATGCCGGGCGCGGCGATAAGCTCATAGGTATCGCCCTCAACGATAACGGTTTCGGGGAGCGTGGCGTCGAAGTTTTCAACGGCATTATGAATGAGGTTGAAATCGCCCTTTACGGTAACGGAACCGTGGTTGCCATGGATAGCTTGATCGAGCGAAGAAACATCGCCGAGAACAAGGCTCAAATTCTTCTTGTAGGTAACATTTGCCGCATCGGTTGTCCAGTGAAGTTTGAGAGCGCCGCCCTGCAAATCCACATCGATCACCACGTCGTTATCATAGCTTGCGGCTTTCCAGTCGGTGGAGATCATGAAGTTGCCGTTGTGGCGCAAGGTAACTCTGCCGCCCTTGCCGGTCGAAGCATTAAAGCCGGAACCGAGTTTGAACATATTACCGTAGCCGGCGCTTCTTCCATTGGCATCGGTCGAAGCGTCAAGGTAACTACCGTAGTTATATGTATTGTATTCGCCAGTGATCTGCTTGAAGCTAACAGTATCGGTAAAGGAAGCTGCGTGACCCATAGTAGCGAAGCCGGCGTCGTTTCCGCGAGGACGAAGGATCGTGATATTATCGAACACCGAAGGTCCTGCGAGCGCGATATCGGCATTCATGATCTTATTGAAGCCGACGATAACCGCGTCTTTGTCGATCGAATAGCCGCTTGCTTGGGTCGAATCCTTCTTCGCGCCCTTAAAAGTGATCTTCTTGGTGTGAGAAGCGCTGTTTGCATCCCAAACGAGATAGTGAAGCTCTTCGCCGCTCTTGATATACTTATCCGCATAGTTGGGGTTATTGATCACATAGATCGTACCCTCGGTGACCGAATCGTCGGCTTCGATCTTGGCGATAAGGCTTGCAATCGAGCTTGAAGCGGTGCCGGGCGTTTTACCGAGTCCGCCGCCGCCGTACATGGCAAAGTAGACACCTGCCACCACGGGCGCGTCAAGCGTACCGGTGATCTTGCCGTTTTCGTCGTTTGCCCACGACTGTACGTCGCCGATCGCTTTCTTGGCGGCGTCAAGGTCGGTCGTAACGCTCCATTTGCCGGCGGGAACGGTCAATTTGCCGTTTACGCTGTAATAGATGGTAGTGTCGCCGTTGTAAGCATAGAGTGTTTTGTCACCGAGAACATCGAAAGTGCCTGCCGTCGAAGTGACGTCGAGCATACCGTAGGTGTCGGTTACCATTTCCCACGTCTTGTTCTCGCCCACTTTGAAGTTGGTGGGAACGGTGTAGGAAAGGGATTTCGGATGAACCACTTGCAACGCACCGCTCACGGTCACGTTGTTCGAATTCTGTGATTGCGAGAGAGTGGAAACATTGCCGAAAACAAGATTAAGATTCTTCTTATAGGTTACGGCAGCGGTACCCCATTTGATAAACGAAAATGCATTACCGTTCGTGTCGACGGCAAGCGTTACGTCGTTATCGTAGGTTTCGGCTTTCCAATCGTGATATACCGAGAAAGCGCGTTTGAGGTTGAGCGTAATACGATCGCCCTCCCCTGTCGCGTTACCGCGACCCGAACCGAAACGGAAGTAGCCGTCGTTCGGCGTTTTGGTCGCCGAATTTTTGATTTGCCAGCCGTTCGCTTGAGGATGCCAATACGGGTCCTCATCGAGCGCCTTGAAGATCACGGTATTATCGATCTCAACCTTTTGACCGGAGGAAGCAAAGCCCTCGTCGTTCGGTCGAGTAAGGAACATAGTGATGTTCGTAAACTTCGCCGGACCGCCGATGATAAAGTCGCCCGTGTTGCAATCCTGTCTGTGGGAGAGAACCGAAGCGGAATTATCTTCGTAGCCGATAAAGGTGATCGGCTTTGTCCATGTCATGCTGTTCAAGTTCCAAGCAAGATAGTTGACATTCTTTTGATTTATCGGAATCTGTGTTTCGAGAGTCGCGTAGTCGGGATTTGTTACGACATAGATCGTACCTTCCTCAACGGCAGCGTCGTCTTCAATCGCATTAACCGCGTCGAGAAGCGAGCCGAAAGGCGTAGTCGGGAGTTTACCGTTGCCATTGCCCCGATACATGACGTAGTATACGCCGCTTTGTGCGGAAGCGGGAGCCGTACCGGTGATCACACCATTCACAACGTCCGACCATGTCCATGTATCGTCTTCGTCGCTTGCGGCTTTGGCGGTAGAGAGGTCGGTGGTCACCTCCCATTCACCGGCAGGAACAGTCAAATTTGCACCCGAAGCCGCCACATAGATCTTACGACCGCCGTTGTAGGCATAGATCGTCGAGGTCGAAGTGTGCGAAAAGCTTCCGGTGGTGTCGGTCGTGTCAAGCGTAAAGGTCGTCGAGGGGTTCGTAATAACGATCTTGTCCGCGTCGTCGATCGTACCGAGCTTGGTTGCTTCTGCGGCGTAAGTGTTCAGCGTCGAATTGTTCAAAACGACTTGAATCGCACCGCCGACTTTGACACTTGTTTTCGGGTTATTACTGTAATTATTGAAAGTATTCAAGGTTGCGTTATTCAAAACGAGATTGACGTTTTTGTTGAACGTCACGGTCTTGTCTACGGGAGAAGCGGCAATTTGCACCGTACCGTAGTTGCCGTTTGCGAGCACATATTTCTGGCTACCGCTGACATTGCCGTTACCATTTGCGTGCCAACCCGAAAAGGATATGGTACCGCCGATCGCGCTGCCGTCAAACGAAATCGTTCCGCCGGCATGGGCGGCTGTCGAGTTACGATCGAGCGCGTACAGATAGCCGGACCAGTTCGTATATGTGCCACTGTAACCGGTAACGCGCCAAATGCTTGCGTTTTTGAAAGTCCAGTCATATCCTTGCGCGTATGTATCACTGGTATAGCCTTGGCGGACATCGACGAGAATAATGTTTTCGAAGATCTCGTCGCCGTTGGCATAGTGGGTATACTTATTTTGCGGGTCACTTGTTTGATTCGGTCCCCATGCCAAAACGGCGCGGTTTTTGTTATCATCGCCGTAGTCGTAGGTGGTGTAGGTAACCGTCGCTTTATGGGCGGGAACCTGCGTGGCATCCTCTTTCATGAGATAGGGCATTTGGGTAATTACCGTGCCGCCGATTTTCGGTTCGGTGTAGTTATCACCCATCATAACGTATACCGTAGCCGAACCGCCGTTCGGGTGGTCTGCGTTAATCGAGGTAACGGCGTCGTACACCGAGCCCGCAGGGGTAGCGATACTGCGTCCGTCACCCGTGCCGCCGTATTGTACATAATAATCGGTCTGCGCCGCTTCTTCCCCGCCGTCGGCAGAAGCCGCGAGAGTCAAAGGCGCCATACCCAATATCATGCACAAAGCAAGCAAAAAGGATAAGAGCTTTCTTTTCATGTGTGTTTCTCCTTTGCGTTTTTTCTATGGGGTCTGGTGCAAAAACGACACGAATTTTAATAGAATTTACACCCAACCCAGTATAGCAACATTATACACCATGCAATGAAAATTAAAAATATAAATTGTGTGAACATTTAGATTCGAGACGTAAAAAATGTTCCGACTTTTTTGGGCAGATTGACGAATCGCCCGTCACGAAAAGGTCATAGTCCCCTTCCCTACGCCACATACGTCAAAGGAAGAAGCCAATTCCCAAAAAAGAAAAAGCGCGGACAAGCCGCGCTTTTTCGAGCGTTTCGTTCCTATTTTCGAGGACGAGGGAGATTTGTGTTGTTACGAAAAGAATTACTTAATGGTAATCTTTACGCAGTTGAGCTGACCGCCCTGGTTTGCGGAAGCAACGTATTGCGGGATAACGGTAGCTTCACCGCCAACCCCCTTGGTCGCTTTTACTTCACTGTAAATGAAGTTATGCCAGTCGGCGGCAAAAATCGCCTTGATGACATCGGCACTCGAAGTAATGAGGTCGTAAACCGCCTTATCCGCCTTTGCACCGGCAGAAGCGTTATCGCCCTTTTCCATTACTTCTTTCAGACCCCAAGTAGAGGTTGCGCCGGATATGGAGCCTTTACCCCAATCCCATGCGAACTTGCCGTCAATCATGGTTGACGAACCGGTATCGCCCTGTCTGTAATAGGTCTTTACATACTTCGTTTCGGTATAGCCGTTCAGGTTCATCGGAACGTGCTGGAAGAGGATAACCGGGATGTCATCTTCCGTACCTTCGCCGCCACGCGCGATAGCGAGATCGGCTTTCAGACGTTCTTTGATGTACTCGCCTTGTGCGGCATAGTTATGGTCAGAGCTGTCGATACCGATGATCATAACTTTCTTGCCGTTCTTTTCGAGAGTCTTGCTTTGGTAGCTGATTGCTTCTTCCGATTCCCAAATGCCGTACTCTACAAGTTTATCCCAAGCTTCGGAGGTCGACATAGCACCGCCCTCGCGGCAAGTGTGATTGATGTTCTGCATATGAACGGTGTCCTCATGGTTACCCATAATGACCATAGCATTCTTATCGCGGTCGATGATGAGCTTCTTTACCATCTCGGCACAGCCGTACGAGAAGTAGTCAAGCACGTCACCGGCGATCACGAGCTGATCGTAATGGCTTGCAAAGTTCATGAGCGAGTTGATGGTCGGAACCGACTGACCCGCACGACCGGATATACGTCCTTTATAGGTTGCGAGGATACAGGGGTCTTGATTTGCCCAGTCTTGGTCATTTACGGAGTTGAGGTGGGTATCGCCCGCTTCGATGATGGTGAATACCGTGTCATCGCTGTCGAAGAAGTTAAATTCGACTTCGTTTACGAGAATGCCGTTATTCTTCGATTCGTTTTCCGGAATCAAGCCGCTGACCGTGTCGACGCCGTAGGTAAAGAGACCCTTGTTCGTGACGTACGATTTGAGCAATTCACTTTGTCCATCTTGAAGCGCTTCTTTGTAGCTGAGAACGTTTGCGTGATTTGTGATGGTCGAAACATCTTTTTTAGATTCATAACTTACTTCGAATGCCTCTACACGCGTGTTTTCGTAATAATCGACAATTGCCTTTACGTTTGCATCGTCCTTATGCTTGCTGTTTGCATCTTCCTGCACAGCTTTCGCGGCGAGATAGAGGTTGGTCTGATAGTAGTCGGTATAAACCGCGCGGCGGTTGCCGTTGCGGTCGGTATAGACTGCGTAACCGGTGACGCTGTAATGGCGTCCGTAGTTAGCCTCGGTGATACCGGTCAAGCAAACGGTGTACTGCGTGCCGTTGTTATTTTCCGAGAAAGTCTTTTTGCCCGGAACGACCGACGGACCGTCGGTACTCTTCCAAGAACCGGACGTCCACGTGCTGAGCGTACCCTTTTCCATGTATTCCAATTCGGACGACTGATACTTATTGCGATATTCGCTGCCGTCGCCGAGCGGAAGTGCCGGTTCGTACTCGTTGTACAGGGGCATACCCTTCGGGCTATCATCATTCGTATTTGCGGTCGTGGGATCGATCTTCATGGTATGACCGTGCGTAAGGTCGGTCGGAAGAACAAGCGTACCGTAGGCCACTTCGCCGCTTGTGTTGAGCTTGTTCAAAGCCTCCTTGAAGTCGTTCTGCAAGTCCACAACATAGCGCAAGCCTTGTTCCACTTTGGTTTCGCCCGAACCCGAACCCAGACGAATCTGGACACCGAGAATCGAGAAGTCGCCATCGGCAACATTTACGTCATACGCCGTGTAAACGGCTTTGAACTTATCACCGAATGCGAGGTTTTCGGTATCGTATTTGTTACTATCCGTAACATCCGAGCCGTCACCGTTTGCGGTTCTTTCCCAACCTTCGAAATAGAAGCCCTCGTGGACAACGGGTTCGATATCGGTGATCTTGAAGCCGTCGGGGAGGTTATAAATTTCGAGAGTATCGGGGGTGGTGGCAAAATTCTTGCCGAAGTTATAAACGTATTCCATTTTTTCCACGTAGGTTACGGTTGCGGTGCAAGCACCGAGAGTCAAAGTGTGGGTATCGCCTTTTCTTATCGAAAGGACTTTCGTTCCGTCGGCTTTGGTTGCCACGGCAATCATTGTGCCGCCGACAACGTTATATGTACCGGGAGTTTCGGTCATTTCGAGATGAGTTCCGTCGGTAGAAGCCTTTTCGGTCGATACCACATAGGTGTTGTCAGCGCCGAACTTATCCGTAATGCCACTTGCAACGGTGGTCTTGCCGGCGTTGTTGAGGAGGATGAAGTTTACTCCGGTTGCGTAGGCACCTTGATAGCCGCCAAGGGTTACCGTCGAAAGTGTGCCGGAGTCTACGGTGATCTTTACGTCGTCGGTGAAGATGCTGTTGCCTTGTCTACCGCTATATCCGCTTCCGCCGACAATAAGTTCGGTTACGGTTGCGCCACCAATTGTGACGTCGACGCCCTGTACCGAAACCGTATCGTTAGTCGCAACATACCGAGCACCGACATAAGCTTTATCAAAGATACCGCTGTTCAATACAGCTTCGCTCTTTCCTACTGTTGCCGCTTGGTTGGGGTGCGTCACGCCAATACCGAGAGGCGCTCTCGTCGATTGACCGGACGGGGCGTTCGGACGCGTTTGAACGTTTGTCACTCCTTCGCCGATAATCAATTTGTGATCTCTTGAGAAAATAAACTTCGAATTGCCGATTTGGGTCGCCGACATTTTGATCGAGATATTTTCGATCTTGATGTCGCCGCGGAATGCGATATCGGCACCGTTGCCTTCGGAACGAACCGTGTTTCCGCTTTCGTCTGTCGTTTCATTCCAAGGTCCTTCGTTAAAGAGAACGGAATTGTTATCATAGCCGCAGATGGTAATCATCTTCGAGTTTTCCGGGAAGTCTCCGACGGTCACTTGACCGATAACAACGAGCTTACGATTTACTACATCTGCGTCATCAATCGCGTTCAAAAGTTCGAATGCCTTTTTAAGCGTCTTAACCGCCGTTTCTTTCGAAGAGCCGTTATTCGAATCGTCACCGTTCGTCGCGTCGAGGAATACGAAGCGGGTATCATCATAGTCGCCGTAAACGGCTTCGGTGAAGGAAACGCTCTGACCTCCGAGGTCATTCTTACCTTTTACAGTACGGATATACCCAACGACGTCACCCAATGATGTAAGCGCATACTCGGCATTATCCGCATTCCAGCCCTTGAACTCGCGATAGGGTTCGTTTTCGAGAGCGGGAAGGGCGATATCCAATCCGCCGTAGGGGTCGTAGGGGTCGAAGCGCATCGTTTCGATGCCGCTGTCGGCGGGGAAGTTGACGGTGACAAGGTCACTCCTGTTCGCTTCCCGAACGTAAAGCGGGAACACGTCGTCTTCTTCCGCATAGGCTGCAAGATCAAGTACGCGGTTGTTAGCCGATCTAACTCCGAGAGGTCGGGAGCCTTTATCATACACAGTTACGATCGTGGGCTTGGTTACCTTGAATACGAGCGTTTTGTCGGTGGGTTCGATGAAATCGCTCCAGTCGGCGATCTCGTAGGTCTTGCCTTCGACTTTGAAGCAGTCGGCGGCAGATGTTTTGTTATAGCTGTTCTTCGGCACATAGTCAAACTCAACGTCTTCCTTACGAATTATCTGCAAATTGCCTTCGACAGTGACCGAACCTTTTATCGTCGTGGATTCGACTACGGGAACGTCGTTTTAATACACGACTTTATCGCCGTTTTTCTTGTAATTGATGGTCGTACCCATATAATTGGTAATCGCACCAACGTTTCGGAGCACGATATTGAGGTTCTTTTTGTAGACAATATCGGCACCGGTGCCGTTTGCCCATGTGATAGTGAGAGGTTTACCGTTCGTATCGATATCGAAGCCTACGTTGTTTTCATAGGTATATTCTTTCCAGTCGGTATCGAAGCTGAACGCTTTTTTCGTATCGACTTTGAGCATACCGCCCTTGCCGCCGGACGCGGCTCGACCCGAACCGAGCTTAATGAAATTACCAAAACCTTTTTCTTGTGCATCAACGAGCACGGCGTTCTTGGGAATACCGTAATACATATCATAGGTATTGCCACCATAGAACTGCTTAAACAATACCGAATCGGTAAAAGTTACGTCATAGCCGCACGTTGCAAGACCTTCATCATGACCGCGATGACGGAGGATGAAGATGTTGTCGAACGTGGTGGGACCCATGATCGTAAGGTCACCGGTTACATGGTATGCCCTCTGCGCGATAGCGAGACCGGTCGTGGAATCGGCATCAAAGCCGCGCACGGTAATCGGTTTTTTATGACTCTTGGGCGTCCAGGCAAGGTAGTAGATATCCTTATTGTCCGCTTTCGTGTCACTTGAATGTTGCCAATAACCGCTCGTCTTATAGACGGGGTTATTCATCACAACGATCGTGCCCTCGGTGAGAGTCGAATCGGATTCGATGAGTTCGATCGCTTTTGCGGTAGAGGCGAGAGGTGCATTCGGAGTTGTACCGTCCGCTTCGTCGTCGCCGCCGTACATAACGTAATATGTACCTTTTACGATCTTCACAACCGTGAGCGTACCGTTGCCGTCGTCATAGAAGTCGACGTTGCCGAGAACGGCTTTCACGTCGTCGAGCGAGGTCTTAACGACATATTTGCCCATGTAAGGAAGGGTGAGGGTGCCGTCGACGCTTACGTACACCTTGTGTTGTTTCATCGCATTGGTATTATAGGCGTAAACGGTCGCGTCGCCGTTTACCTTATAGGTACCCGCCTTCGCCGTCGTCGAGAGCAAGCCCGCGGGAGCGGTGATGTCGTAGACGCCGTAACCGCGGACTAAATCGACGAATACATTATCGGGTCTCTCGAAGGTTACGTTATCGGGGTGGATAACTTGGAGAGCGGCGTTGACGGTGACGTCTTTCACCGCCGTTACGGTCAACGAGGAAACGTTGCCGATGACGAGGTTGAGGTTCTTTTGGTAGGTACTGTCTGCCGAGTTTGCCAAGTTAAGCGTGAGCTTGTGACCGTTGGTATCGACATTCAGTTCCATGTCGTTTTCATAGGTTTCGGTTTTACTGTTATAATTGCCTTTGATAACAAGATCGGCATTTTGTTTAACCGTCATCTTACCGCCATTACCGTCTTTATCGAGTCGACCTTGACCGAATTTGATAAAGTTGTTATCTTGAGAGTCGCCCCAAACTACTTTTCGAACCGATTCGCCGACTGCAAAATACCAGCCCCAATCGAGTTTATAGTTTCCGTTGGGAGTTTCACCTTCTGCCACTTCGACTTTCGTATATTTCTTATTACCGTTACCATCCTTACCGTCCGCCAATTCGTAAGCAGATTTTCCGTTACCGGTATAAATAAGCATTTGGATCGAAGTTTGTATGGTCACTTCATAAATTCCGACAGTTTCGGTAATGGTCAAATCGTGACCGCCGGACATGATACCTTCGTCGTTGGTACGCAGACGAAGAAGGTTGATATTATCAAAAGTAGTCGGACCGTTGGGATTGAAGTCACCGGTACCGGCGTTTTGTCCCAAAGCGAGGAATACGTCCTTGTCACCGTTGGCGGTGATGGTTACATGCTTGGTATGAGCCGCAGGACGCGTCCATGCGGTATAGTTGGTCGTGCCGTTCAGCTCATAGTTATCCGCATCCACATACTTCCATGCGGTATCCGCTTCGCTGTCGTATTGAATCTTTTTTCCTTCCGAATCGTACTTAAAATGCGGAAACCAACTGTTGTAATCACTTTCGGGGTTATTCGCATCATAGGTATGATACTTCGGGTTGTTCAAGATAACGACCTTACCTTCGGAAACGCCATTATCCGCTTCAATCGCGGCAACTGCTTGAGCAACAGAGCCCATCGGCTTGTCTGCGCTAAGACCGTTACCGTTGCCGTCTTTCATGACGTAGTAGGTGCCGGGAGCGTAGCCGTCGGCATAAGTATAGGAAATCGTACCGTCGGAATTTTCCGTCCAAGTTGCGACATCGACAAAGTATGCCTTTGCGGTTTCAACGTTCGTCGTCACTTTCCATTCGCCTGCGGGAACGGTCAAAACGCCGTCTACACTATGGTAAGCGACTTTGTTGCCGCTTTGCATGCCGTAGGCATATACGTGTGCCGAATCGGAAACGGCAAACTTGCCGGCATCGTCGGTCGTGTCCATCGTTACGCCGGTTGCACCGCGAAGCACCCATGTGCCGGCAGTGATGGTCGACAGGGTCGGTGCGGTGTATGCCACGTTTACGCCGTTGTTCATAACGACTTGGATGGCGTTGAACGTACCGGCGGTCCCGTTATTCAATTTAGTAACCGCTTGGTTCAAAACGAGGTTGATATTTTTTCCGACAAAATTGGCGTTGCTGCCGAACAAATTCACCTTGCCAACATTCGCGCCGCTATCCACGGTTACTTTCAAATCTTTGGTAATCGAAACGGCTGTGGTGTTCCAGTTCGTAAAGCTAATGCTACCAAGTTTTACGGAGTTTGCACCGAAATGATAATCCGTTTCTCTGTTTTGGGCAGAAGAAGCGTCTCCGAAAATGGAAAAGCTGAGACTTCCGCCATCCGTAAGTCCCGAATTGGGCGTTGTAGCTTGTTCGGAATTGCTTAAATATTTAGAAGTTCCGGTATAGTTTACATTCGAAAACTCAACGGGATAGCCGCGAGTAAAAAACGACTTAGAGGTATTCAAGCCCTCGATAAGCGTTACGTTTTCGAACTTCGACGGACCGTTCAGTCCCATATTGTTTCCGTCCGAAGCGAAGCAAATGGCTGCCGTACCGTTTTTGGAATCGATGCCTTTATAGGTAATGGTTCCGGTATGCGTCGGAGCGTCGTAATACAGAACGCTGTTTGTACCGTAATGCTTGCCGTACATTCCATCATCACTGTACATCGGATACATGGTATATTCGCGCGCCGTATTACCTTCGCCGTCGGTGGTTTTACCGTCAACGATCATAACCGTACCGTTGCTCGATGTACCGATCATATTTACGGCTTTGCTTATCGTTTTGAAAGGATTTTGCTCCGAACCGTCGTTGGTGTCGAGACCGTACATATTCGAAACGTAATAAACCGGATCCGACGCCGTTTCGCCGTCCTCGGCAGACGCCGCGAACGTGAACGGTACCATACCCAAGATCATGCACAAAGCAAGCAAAAAGGATAAGAATTTTTTGTTCATTTGGTTTCCCCTTCTCTAATATTCCGCGTTTGGGCACGCGGTCAGCCGCCAAAGTCGGGATTATTCCCCCGCTTTGCGCCGTCGTCGGTCACCTCTTTTTGTATGGATTTGCTCGGAACATCGCCGTGTTTCCGCACAGCAAAACAGACAAACATATGTACGCTATGCATACACATATTCTACGATATTATGCCATCATTTTGCCGATTTGTCAATAGGGATTTTTGATTTTTTGTCGGGGTTGTCAAAAACAGACCGATTTGGGACAGAATTGGCAATCGGGTGACGGATGAGGGGGCGGTGCGCCCCTCTCTCTTTAAGGCCCCTTGCCTAAAGGGGGCTGTCAGCGTAGCTGACCGGGGG